>CAZMGW010000011.1:0-16652 GCA_964565935.1 uncultured Coxiellaceae bacterium | reverse complement strand
AGGGCTGGGTATGATCCAAAAATCAAATTAAAAGCTCCGAGGGAGCGAAATGCTTAAACAACTTATGAAACTTAATGAATACCACAAAAAACGAAACTTTAAAAAAACTTCCGAACCAAGTGGTGACTCGCAAACTAATTCTGCGGATAATATTTTTGTAGTGCAAAAGCACCAAGCGAGTCACCTGCATTATGATTTTCGTTTGGCAGTTGATGGGGTGCTTAAAAGCTGGGCTATTCCCAAAGGCCCAAGCACCAATCCTAAAGACAAACGCTTGGCGGTTATGACCGAAGATCATCCTTTGGAGTATGCGAATTTTGAAGGTGTGATTCCTGAAGGCGAGTATGGTGCAGGAACCGTAGAAATTTGGGATCGTGGAACGTGGGAGCCGATCAACGATACGCAAACAGGATTACAACAAAGGAAATTAGAGTTTATATTGCACGGAAAAAAATTGACTGGTGTTTGGGTGTTGGTTGGTTTTAAAAACGAACCCAAGAATTGGCTGTTGATTAAAAAGGGTGAATAATGGTTTTAATACTAAAATCAACAAATCGCGCATCTATGCGCACCGCTCGACGATATTGTCTCGGATGCACATGCTGCGCTGCTTCATTACCAAATGAAAGAGAAAAACAATTATGGAAAAAGTAGATGCCGTAAAACACATTTTGCGCAATACCAATCATGGCAGCTTCGTTAATAGTGCTGGTGGCGCTGCTTGGGCGCCGAGTAATGTTGCGCTCTGCAAATATTGGGGTAAGCGCGATCTTGAATTAAATTTGCCTATTACCTCTAGTTTATCAATTTCTCTTGGCAATAAAGGCTCTTTTGCACAAATAAAACAAGAAGGCACAGCTGATAGCTACATTGTTAATGGTGATCCGATTAGCTTAATGAGTAAGTTTGCGAAAAGACTGCGAAAGTTTTTGGATTTATTTCGTCCGCGCGGCGCGCATTATTTAATTAATATTGAAACGAATGTGCCGATTGCTGCCGGTTTTGCGTCTTCAGCCTGTGGCTTTGCTTCACTCGTACAAGCCTTAAATCAACTTTATGATTGGCGGTTACCTAAAAAAGACCTGTCAATTTTGGCGCGTTTAGGCAGTGGCAGCGCTAGTCGTTCTGTGTATGAGGGTTTTGTCGAATGGCAAAGGGGCGAAAGTTTTGATGGCATGGATAGTTATGCCACACATTTGGAACATATTTGGCCTGAATTACGCATCGGAGCATTAGTAATCTCTGCACAAGAAAAACCAATTTCATCAACCGATGCGATGCAGCACACAGTTGATACTTCCCCATTATATGGATCTTGGCCCGAACAAGCAGAGCAAGATTTGGCTATCATAAAATTGGCATTGGCAAAAAAAGATTTTGTATTGCTCGGCCAGACGGCTGAAGATAATGCAGTTGCTATGCATGAGCTGATGATTTCGGCTCAACCACCAATCATATACAGCCTGCCTGAAACGATTCTAGCAATGGCAAAGGTCAGGGAATTGCGCTCAGAAAACATACCAATATTTTTTACTCAGGATGCTGGGCCCAATTTACAATTGTTATTTTTAGCCGAGCATGAGTCGATAGTTTTGCGGGCTTTTCCTGAGCTTGATGTGGTGTTACCATTTACCGATAGCAAAGTCGAACAGATTGTATTGGTTAACGAAAACGATGTTGAAACTGGAACGAGCGAAAAGCTGGCCGCACACATTCAAGGCAAATTGCATCGAGCATTTTCGGTTTTTATTTTACGCGAACGTGACAGCAAGATAGAGGTATTGTTGCAACAACGCAGTTCAACTAAATATCACAGTGCTAATCTTTGGTCGAACACCTGTTGTGGCCATCCACACGCTGGAGAAAACATAACAACCGCTGCAGAACGGCGTTTACGCGAAGAAATGGGGTTTGGGGTTGAGCTAAAAGAAATTGGACAATTTCATTATACGGCAAAGCTTCCCAATGTTGGCTTAATCGAAAACGAACTTGACCATGTGTTAATTGGTTTTAGTGATTTTGATGAATTTCAGGTCAATTCGGATGAGGTGCAAGATTATTATTGGGTGGATGTACTAGTGCTATTAAGTGACATACAACAAAACCCACAAAAATACAGCATTTGGTTACCTCAAGCGTTAAATTTATTACTGGGACATTTGTAATGCATAAAGCTCTTTCTCTAATTTCCGGCGGTCTTGACTCTTTGCTCGCAACCAAGGTTATTATGGAGCAAGGCATCCATGTCGAAGGCATCAATTTTTTTACCGGTTTTACTGGCGATCATGGCTGTTGTTTTAAGCGGTTAGAAAAAGATGCGCGCAATGCTAAATGGGTTTGCGATCAACTGGGAATAAAACTGCACATTGTGGATGTGGTTGATAAATTTAAACCTGTATTACTCAATCCTAAGCATGGTTACGGCGCCAATCTTAACCCCTGCCTTGATTGTAAATTGTTTATGATTACTCAAGCTAAAGAATGGTTAGATCAGCATGATTTTGACTTTTTGATTACAGGAGAGGTTTTAGGGCAGCGTCCAAAATCGCAACGCAAAGACACCCTTCCCCTTGCGATCCAAATAACCGACGATCGAATTGTCCGCCCTCTTTCCGCCAAGCTTCTTGCTCCTACATTACCTGAGCGTGAAGGCTGGATTAGGCGTGAATCTCTTTATGATTTCAATGGTCGTAGTCGCAAGCCACAAATTGAATTGGCAGATAAATTTGGGTTTAAAGAATTTCCCCAGCCGGCCGGCGGTTGTGTATTAACCGATGAAAACTTCTGTAAACGGTTGCATGATTTATGGGAGCATCGCCCAAATAAAGACTACAGTTTAGACGATGTTTTATTGCTGCGAATTGGCAGACATTTAAGAATCAAACCGGATTTAAAAATTATTGTTGGCCGCGATGAAGTTGAAAATAGTTTTATTGCCAAACTTCAAGAAAAATATGTTCTATTGCAAAGCATTAGTCATCCGGGAGCGTTAATATTGCTTGATGGCAAAGCCGATGCTGATGATATTGAGTTAGCCGTACGCTTGGCGGCATATTTTAGTAAAGGCCGCGATACTGATAAGGTAGATATTTTAATAAAGAAAAATCAAACTCATGAAGAGACCATAACCGCAGCCCCATTGGCCCCAGAGGAGGTTTTACAAAAATGGTATGTTTGAATTTTTCTGCTACAATACGACGAAATCTTACAAGCTTTATTTTTGAATTAAAAACGCACATAAATGGTTCAGCATAAGTTAAATAAATAATAGGATAAAAAATGACGCGCTATATTTTTATCACTGGTGGTGTGGTTTCCTCTTTGGGCAAAGGTATAACTTCTGCTTCTTTGGGAGCATTGTTAGAAGGATATGGCTATAAAGTCACACTAATCAAGCTTGATCCATATATTAATGTTGACCCCGGAACAATGAGTCCGTTTCAACACGGCGAGGTTTTTGTTACCGAAGACGGCGCCGAAACCGATTTAGATCTTGGCCATTATGAGCGTTTCGTCAGCACCAAAATGACACGGCATAACAATTTAACCTCTGGTCGAGTCTACTCAGAGGTGATTCGCAAAGAGCGTCATGGGGATTACCTGGGGGCTACAGTTCAAGTTATCCCTCATATTACCGATGAAATTAAAATGCGCATTAAAGATGGCGCAGCTAATAGCGATATTGCGCTGGTAGAGGTTGGTGGAACCGTTGGTGATATTGAGTCCCTACCTTTCTTAGAAGCCATTCGTCAAATGCGAATTGAGCTTGGTTCACACAACACTTTATATATTCATTTAACTCTTGTTCCTTTTATTGCCACTGCAGGTGAAATTAAAACTAAACCGACACAACATTCGGTTAAAGAAATGCGCTCAATAGGTATTCAACCAGACATGTTGATTTGTCGTTCAGAAGAACCAATCAATGATCATGAGCGTGAAAAGATTGCATTGTTTACTAACGTAGAAAAACGCGCGGTAATTTCTCTGCCTGATATAGATAATGTCTACAAAATCCCATTACTAATGCATGAGCAGGGTATCGGAGAATTTGTTGCGGAAAAATTGGGCTTGACTCATGGAGCAGCTAATTTGTCTAGCTGGAAAAAAATTATTGCGGCCGCTAATAAAACCACCAACGAAGTTACTATTGCGATGGTTGGTAAATATGTAGATTTGGTTGATGCTTATAAATCAGTAAATGAAGCATTAAAACACGCTGGCTTGCACACAAGCACCAAGGTTAATATTAAATATATTGATGCTGAAGACTTGGAAAAGCAAGGCGCAAAAGCTTTAGTAAAAGCGGATGGTATTTTAGTCCCTGGGGGCTTTGGTAAGCGCGGCACTGAAGGTATGATTATTGCAGCACAATATGCGCGCGAAAATAACATTCCATATTTTGGCATTTGTTTAGGGATGCAAATTGCGGTAATCGAATTTGCTCGTCATATCGGCAATATGCGTGGCGCTAACAGCACTGAGTTCGATCAAAACACAAAATATCCAACAGTTGCATTAGTTACTGAGTGGTTAGGTAATATTGGTGAAATTGAAAAACGCGACTTAGGAGTTGATTTTGGCGGCACAATGCGCCTTGGTGATTATCCGTGTCATGTTGTTTCTGGAACACTTACCCATAAAATTTATGATGCGGACGTTATCGTTGAACGTTATCGCCATCGTTACGAAATTAATGGTAACTTAATCCCAGCTCTAGAAAAAGCGGGCTTATGTGTTTCGGGCCGTTCGGCCGATGGCAATTTGATAGAAACAGTAGAATTACCTAAACATCCTTGGTTTTTCTGTTGCCAATTCCATCCGGAATTTACATCCAATCCGCGGCAAGGGCATCCAGTTTTTATTAGTTTTATTCAGGCAGCTGTCGTAAAATCAAATAATTAATGAGACGAACTTATGAAGCTTTGTAATTTTGAAGTGGGCAATGATAAACCATTTTTTTTAATCGCTGGTCCGTGCGTAATCGAAAGCGAAGAAATTGCCCTTGAGTCTGCGATTAAATTAAAAGAAATCACCAGCAAACTCAAAATCAATTTTATCTATAAAACCTCATTTGAAAAAGCCAATCGTCTTTCTGTGCACAGTTATCGTGGGCTAGGGTTTAATGAAGCGATGAGAATATTGCGCAAAGTTAAAGAGGAAGTAGGCGTACCAATTTTGACTGATGTCCATGAATATACACCATTTGCCGAGGTTGCCGCTATTGCCGACGTGTTACAAACCCCAGCTTTTTTGTGTCGTCAAACCGGTTTTATTAAAACAGTTATGGAACTTGGCAAACCGGTAAATATGAAAAAGGGTCAGTTTCTAGCGCCATGGGATATGAAACATGTTGTGGAAAAAGCTCGCGCTAGTGGTAATGATAAAATTATGGTTTGTGAACGGGGTAGTTCCTTTGGGTATAGCAATTTAGTTGTTGATATGCGGTCGCTGGCAATTTTGCGTGATACTGGCTGCCCAGTGGTTTTTGATGCAGGGCATTCTGTGCAAATGCCTGGTGCCACAGGTTGTTCGTCTGGCGGCCAACCCGAATTTATACCGGTGCTTGCACGCGCGGCAATTGCCGTAGGTATTGCCGGTTTGTTTATTGAGACGCATCCAGAGCCCAGTAAGGCGCTATGTGATGGCCCAAACATGATTCCTCTAGATGAGATGGAGCCGTTGCTTATAATGTTGCAAAAAATTGACCGGGTAGTTAAAAATATCAACTAATTACCCCCCCTGCTCCACTTCAACATATTTTATTTCATAGATAACTTCTGCTGATTGTTTTAGGCTTGCAATAACGCCACAGTATTTTTCTTGGGATAAGCGAACCGCTTTTTCCACCTCTTCTTTAGGCAAATCCTTGCCGCTTATTTCATAGATAACATTAATATGGTCGTAGTGTTTTGGCGCAGTATCGGTTAAATTGCCTTCTACATATATTCTGAGCCCAGAAAAAGAAACGTGCATTTTATTTAGCAGCGATACCACATCCATCCCCGAACAACCGCTTAATGCTGCTAGTATCAAAGGTTTTGGACGAGGCCCTTTGTTTTTTCCACCAAATTCATCGCTAGCATCCATGCCAATTTTATGACCATCAACATCAGCCTCGAAAAACATATCCTGTTTAAAATCACACGTTATCAATTCTTGCATAATGTTTATCTCCAAAAAATAGTGTTGCATATGATAATATTAAAATGAAATTAAAAAAATAATTATCATCGCAGACCATAAGGCTTTGGTTTATATTAAATCCGCAACACATTGATTGTGAATGACTTTTAAAAAGATTGGCGCAAAAATCAAAATTTATTCTTGCAATAAATACTTGTGAAGCTTGCGCAGCTGGCCTTGTTTGTTTGCATTAGGTCCTGAGTAAATAGCTTGCATCCCACCCAAAACCATTAGGCGTTGCACACGTTTGTGATTAGCTACCACCCCCTTATCCCTGAGTTCCTTAGTAATTCTACGGTATCCATAAGATGGGTTCTTTTCCCATAGACTACGAATTTCATTAAGAAGATCATTTGAATCCAATATTGGGGGTTTTTTATCGTAGTATATAGTGCTTCGATTCAAATCAAGCAACTCACATTGCCTACGCAAACTCACTTTTGTGTTATCAAAATCAACTAACTGACGTAGATCTATCTGTTTATTACGCAGCAATTGCCGCTTTAAAAAGTCACGTTCTTTTGTAATATCATCTATTTGTTCTTGTAGCTGTCGCTTGATCTGTCTACCTTTGTTTTTGGCAGACTTCAGCGCCACAGGTTTTTCCTGTTTTTTAAACAGCTGCGAACCTTGTTCAAGTAACTGCTTCTTCCATGCATGCACTTGACCCTGGCTTACTTTGTAATGCTCGAATATTTCAGTAAGCGGGGTATTTCCATTTAAAGCTTGTAATGCAATTTTAAACTTAGCTGCCGCTGACCATTTACGATTTTGAGCCATTTAATCAGGTTCCCAAAAACTGTTAATTCGCATGGTCTAGATTGCTGGGCATTATAATTACTTCAATCGAACAACAGACTGATATTTGGTTTAATCAAAACTTCTTTTGGTCGCATTATCACAAAATTTTAACTCAGCGATCATAGCACAATAATAAAGATTTTCACGGTCTTTTGACAAAAAACTCCTAAAATTATTTTAATATCGCGGTCTAACTAATGGGTTCACTTATTTAGAGCAATATCCATTAAATTCAACATGTTACGCAAAAAAGTAGATTGCATTTTTTAGAAATCTTAAAAAAAGCTTAAAAAAATGTTGTGTTTTTATTTGCAAGTGATAAAGTGGCATCACTGATTGAACCAAACTTAAACTCACTAGTCTCACAATTAAGTTGTTCAAGCTGTAAAAAACGGAGATTGTTTTATGGAAAAAGTAAACAGAATGAAAACGGAGTTTCTCTCACCCCATCTTTTTGCTTTAAACAATAAACACGTCACGGCTCTTATCTCTACACCCACATATTCAAATAACAACATGGAGGATTTAATGAAACAAACAAATGGAAAATTAACTTTTATCGTATCTGCATTTTTAAATGTCATTGCTGGCAATGTAATAAGTTTTGCTAAAGCAACCGCAGATTCAGAAAATAAGGTTGTCTGCATTTTTTGATACAAATAGAAAAACGAGTTGACCACAACTCAAAACTATTTACTTCAAAATTGATCCACTCAAACTTTAACTTAAAAACCAAGGAAGGTTTATATGAAGACAAAAGGAAGAAAATTAGCACTTATTCTATCTGCGCTTTTTATTGCTAGTAATGGAGTAAGTTTTGCTAAATCAAATGTTATAGATTCAAAAAACAACTCTGGTGCTTCAAGTATAGCCGGCAAAACACGATGCGGAATACAGCGACCCAAGGACGTGCCTATGCATGCACTATCTAAAACCATAAAAGCGGGACACAACAGCTACCAACCATATTTACAATTTGGTGGTACCCGCTTTTTTCATATGGACAAAAACAATAATGCAGCAACCGCTGATATATTCGTCCCTATCTGGCAACAAGATCTTTCTCACTTACTCTTTACAGATCTAAGAGTCAACGACCGTAGCGGCACCCCTTTTGAAGGAAACGTACACGTTGGTTACCGCCATTTATCTGCCGATAACCAAAAATCTTTTGGTGTGTATGGAGCTTTCGATCGTAGAAAAACCGAAGCCAGTAATTATTTTAATCAGCTAACCCTAGGCGGTGAATATTGGCTCAATAAATTCTTTCTCGGTGGAAACCTTTACCAACCCATTGGTGACACCACAAGGACGGTTAGTACCAGCGTCGGGTTAACAGAAAGCAACGACGGCGCTTACCGCAGCATAAATGTGACCAAAAATTTGTTAAACGAAAAAGCGATGCCTGGTGTCGATGCTGAAGTTGGTTATGAGCTTAGAGATGGTTTAGTTGGTTATGTTGGCGGATACTATTTTGGTGCAAACAATGTAAGCACTGTTTGCGGACCAAGAGCCCGAGTAACCTATGACTGGTCTTTAGCCAGCGGCAGAAGAATTCTAGGTGTATTTGATAAGGTTGGTTTAGAAGCAGGCGTTCAAAATGATAAACCTAGAGGTACGATTGCCTATTTAAGCGCCAACGTTAGAGTTGGTTGGTTGCCACAGAAACACGAGGTATTACAAGGCGTCTCGCGCCACATGGTTGACCCAGTACGTCGAGATATAGATATCGTGTCTGGTGATAACACCACTCAAACCACCTATGACCCAATAGTGGTGAAAACAACAACTAGTGCAACCGAAGTCGCTAACGTCTATGCACAAAACGAAAATGTAACCGTTATCGATCCAGCTTTCGTGATTAGCGATGCTGAAGCTAATACTATTGCCGCGGCAATGCAAACTTCACAAAGTCCTGCAATACTCGCTGTCACTGACGACTTATCTATTGCTGAGATAACTGGTGATTCTACCTTAAAAGGCACCATAAGAATGGCTAGAGAGGGAGGTATTACCTCAAGCGGCAATACCATACTAAATCAACCTACAAATAATGAGCGAATCAGAGTGGCTGAGAACAGTATCGTACGCAATGAAATAACTAGCACCAATATGGACAGTGCGGTGCACTTATTTGCTTCACCAGCACAACCCATATTAAGTGATGCTAGTATTCCAATAACTGATGCACAAGCACAACCAGGTTTTGTTGATGTCGACGCTGTAGATGCTAATGCAGAACTACAATCAACTGGGCTGTCTACACCTGATGTCCAATCAGTTGAAGGTAGTTCTGGCACACCTAACCTAACAGAAGGTTTTGTAGGTGATAAACCAACTGAAGGTGGTTCTGGCTCATCTAGCCCAGCAGTTACTGACCATGAATCACTTGATGATGGCGTATCAGTTGCTGATGGTTTATCAGTTTCCGGTGGTGCCCACGGTACACTAAGCACCTATAGAAATGCGACAAACTTATACAAGGCACTATCTAAAGATCCAACGATAGCTAATATTATATTAGACTCAGATGACCAAGATCAAATTGATCTTCTTGCAAAAGGTTTTGCCAAAGGATACGGCAAGAAAATAAGAAGCCAATTTGTAGATAGCCTAACCGCTGAACAGGCGCAGGTTTTTGCTACGGCGCTAGCAAATTCAAGGGATTCAGATGTTGCAACAACAACTGGTTTTGTTGAGACAATGAGAACCTTAAAAGGTTATATTATTCAATGAAGAATCAACCTCGGAGTTTCCACCTAACGAATCACGGATGACAAGTCAAGTGGAAAAGAGTAAGCGGTAACCGCAGGTACAGGCGGATATCGCAAGCAGAGTCAAAGTGGCACCCTCTCCTAAGCCACGAGACGATGCGACAGTAAACAGGTGTACTAACTTAGGATTATTATGAATCGCAAGGACGAGGTCCATAATGATCCTAAAACTAGAATAAAAAAAACACCTGTTTACTCTCTGGGGACTAGCAACCCAAAACCTTTTACTTGCTGGGTTACGGATGGCAAGGCAAGCAAAGGGAGCGATAACCGCGGGATGAGGCGGAATCGCAACGTAGAGTCACTGTGGTTTTTCTTCAACCACAGGATCATACAAACCAGCATTATGGATAACAAGGATGGGATCCATAATGCTAAAATCCTAAAATTCTAAAAACCAAGGAAGGTTTTTGTGAAAACTAATGGAAGGAATTTAGCGCTTATTCTGTCTGCGCTTTTTGTTGCAAGCCAAGGAGTAAGTTTTGCTAAACCAGCAACAGATTCAAAAAACAAACCTGCTGTTTCAAGCTTGGTTAGCAAAACAACTTGCGGGATAAATAATAAAACAGTCTTTTCTCCCACCTCAAGCATAATCGCACGCGCTAGGCGCCATACAAAACGCCCCCAAGGCATAAAAATACACACCAAAGAGAACAGTTATCAGCCATATGTGCAATTTGGCGGCACTCGGTTTTTTCATGTAAATACCGCTAAATCGGCCATGACAGCAGATCTATTCGTGCCTTTATGGCAGCAAGACCTTACCCACCTCCTCTTCACCGACCTCAGGGCCAACGATCGTAGCGGCACCCCTTTTGAGGGTAACGTTCATGTGGGTTATCGCCACTTATCCGCCGATAATCAAAAATCCTTTGGTGTTTATGGAGCTTTCGATCGCAGAAAGACAGAAGCCAGCAATTATTTTAGTCAACTCACCTTGGGTGGCGAGTACTGGCTTAAAAAATTCTTTGTCGGCGGAAATCTTTATCGCCCTATCGGAGAAAGCACAAGAAAAATTAGCGAGAATGTTAGCCTCACCGAATCCAACGAAGGCGTTTATCGCAGTATAAATGTAACTAAAAGCTTGTTAAATGAAAAAGCCATGCCCGGTGTCGATGCTGAGGTGGGCTATGAATTTAAAGAGGGGTTGGTTGGTTATATTGGGGGATACTATTTTGGAGCAAACAATGTCACCGCTGTTTGCGGCCCAAGAGCCAGACTAACCTATGACTGGTCCTTAGCAAGTGGCAATAGAATTTTGGGGATATTCGATAAGGTGGGTTTAGAAGCCGGCGTTCAAAACGATACGCCTCGAGGTACAATCGCCTACTTAAGCGCTAACGTCAGAATTGGGTGGTTACCGGATGAACATACAGTATTGCAAGGCGTCTCTCGTCACATGATCGACCCGGTACGTCGAGATATAGATATTGTATCTAATGATGAAGCCCAGATCAGTCAACTAAACGCCAATCCATTGATAATAAAAACAGTACGGGATCCAAAAACGCTATCTGATACATTACTAAACGAAAGCAAGGTAGATGCTATTGATGCTGGTTTTGAGATTAATAGTGGTAATGTTGCAGAAGTTAAAACAGCAATCCAAAACCCAAATAACGTGAATAAAAAAGCGGTAATTCTTATTAGTGACACATTGAGCCAAGCAAATATTGCCGCATTGACAAACACCCCCATAATAGCGGATGCACGACACACCCTTCCCCCGGTAAAGCTGGTTGAAGAAGGAGGTATTACACAAGACGCACGGGACATCCTTGGTCAGGGTTCACCAAATCGTTTTATTACCGACTCTAATAGCATAATACCAGAACCAACATTGATAGATGATGATGATAATGGCGGTGGCGGTGGTGCAGCACCACCATTACAACACACTTCAGAAATAATAGCCGGGGGAGGAGAAGGAACCGGTGTTAAATCAGTTGGTTATGCCGGCCTTGTAGAATCTCCTTTAGAAAAAGTCGTAATGGACGAAGAAGAATATTATGACAATCCCCAAGAATTTAAAAAAGCATCAGAACCAGAAAAAGGTGCGGTGCGAGCAGAAACCCTTCCCTCCCCACCTCCCCCACCTACCGCTTCACTCACAACAGCAGAAGCTGGTCTTATAAAATCGCTTCAAAGGACTTACACAAGAGAAGAGCTGATAATAAAAATGCAGGCCCGATGCAAAGGAAATTTGGCAAGAAAAAATCTTCAACAAGCAAAAAAAGATACTGCGGCTAGTACTGCCAAAGCTGGCTTAGGTGTCGTAAAATTGGCATATCAGGCAACAAGTACGGTAGTCAAGGCAGCACGGGCTAAATCTATTGGTGACGCGTTCGAAACTCTCTCGGAGAGGAAAGACGATATAGCAGATGCAGCTAAAGATGCTTTGTCAAACACCTCATCAGTAATAGGAAACGCGAAGCATACAAGAGAGTTAAAAAGAGAAGCTGCAGCAATACAGCAGCACGCAGAAGGTCGTATTCAAGAACTAGAAGCAAGAAAGCAACGGGCGGAAATGGCATTAGATGGGGTATTAGACTCCTCACAATCAGCAAAATTATTAGAAAAACAAAATCAAGATATAGAGAAAATACAGCAGAATATTAGAAAAGTTGAAAAAAGCAGACGACAATTAAAAAGATTATCTAGAGAAATTTCAACATTGGATGTAACTAACCAACAAAATGCCTCAGCAGCTCCAAATATTGATCCTATTGAACAGAGAATAGCAGCATTAACCATAGAAAGGGCGCTTTTAAGAAATCAAGAACGGAAAAGAAAAACAAAATCTTACCTTCAAATTGCCCATAAGAGCTATCAAGCGGCATCTAGTGCAGCAGCAGTAATAAGCAAAGGTGTGTCAACAACAGTAGACTTGGTGAGTGTTGTAGCAACAACACCAACAGTTGTAGTAGCCATTATTATGGCAGGACAAACCGCATTAGATGCAGGTAAAGTAGTTGTGGCAGCGGGAAACACCATATCAAGAGGGGTGGCACTAGCATCAAGTGTACGAGATGAAAGGCGATTAAGCAGGCAATATTCTGAAACAATGCTTCAAACCACAAATGAGCTTCATGAGCTTCGCAGAACTCAAACACAAAGTCGTCTTCAGACAATTCAATTAATGGAGGAATAGATATCGTAATAGGAGATTTTAATAGCTTTTTGTTGACTTTGTTTGATAATAACCAATAATAACGTGAATTTTCTATCACAAATAAATACAATAAAGGGGAAATAATTATGACAGTTACAATATCTGATATTAAAGCCCGCGAGATTCTAGATTCACGCGGTAATCCTACCGTCGAAGCCGATGTAATACTTTCTTCAGGTGTAATCGGTCGTGCTTGCGTACCATCTGGCGCATCAACCGGCTCAAGAGAAGCTCTTGAACTACGCGATGGCGACGCCAAACGCTATTTGGGCAAGGGCGTTTTAAAAGCAGTTGGTCATGTTAATAATGAACTCCGCGAAGCCCTACTTGGCGCGGATCCAACCAAACAAGCTGAACTTGATCAATTAATGATCAAACTTGATGGTACTGAAAACAAAAGCAAATTTGGCGCCAATGCAATCTTAGCCGTATCGATGGCAATTGCCCGTGCAGCTGCCAATGAAGCCGGCCTCCCCCTTTATCGCTATTTGGGCGGTGATGGTCCATTTTTAATGCCCGTGCCAATGATGAATGTTTTAAATGGCGGTGCTCATGCCGACAATAATGTCGATATTCAAGAATTCATGATCCTTCCAGTTGGTGCTCCTACAATGGCCGAAGCAATACGCTACGGCGCCGAAGTTTTTCATAATTTAAGCAAAGTTCTAAAGAGCAAAGGTTTAAGCGTCTCTGTTGGTGATGAAGGCGGTTTTGCCCCAAATCTACGTTCGAATGAAGAAGCGTTAGAAGTAATTTGCCAAGCAATCGAAAAGGCTGGGTTTAAATTAGGCAGCGACATTTGTTTGGGTTTGGATATTGCCGCATCTGAGCTTTACGAAAACGGTGTTTACACCCTAGCATCTGAAAACAAAAAACTTTCTCCAGCAGAATTTGTCGATTACCAAGCAGACTTAGTTAACAAATATCCAGCGTTAATTAACATCGAAGATGGTTTCGCTGAAGGTGATTGGGAGGGTTGGAAGTTGGCTACAGATAAGTTGGGCAAAGAAATCCAAATCGTTGGTGACGATGTGTTTGTTACTAACACCAAGATTTTCAAAAAAGGCATTGAAGCCGGTATTTGTAATTCAATCTTGATCAAGCTTAATCAGATCGGCACCATTACTGAAACTCTAGAAGCAATTCAGATGGCCAAAGATGCTGGTTACACGGCCGTAATATCACATCGTTCTGGTGAAACGGAAGATACTATCATTGCTGATTTGGTTGTTGCTGCTTCAACTGGTCAGATTAAAACCGGTTCGCTTTGCCGTACTGATCGTGTGTCAAAATACAATCAGTTAATCCGTATTGCAGAAGAATTGGGACCAAAAGCTACTTACATCGGTAAAAAAGCTTTCCCAAGAAGCTTTAAATAAAACAATTGTGCTCCGTAGGAGCAAAAGGCTTCACCAGCCCAGCCTAAGGTTCGCGTAGCGAACTGCAGGGCCGGGTATGAGGCAAGTTAAGTTGAAAGCCCTGAAAGGGCGTGACAAAGATTCATTTTTGAAAAGCGCTGTAACTCCAACAACAATGAAACCAATAAAGATCGCACTAATACTACTCTTGCTCATTTTTGCCGGTTTACAGTACCGCCTTTGGTTTGCAGACGACGGTCTTTTAAAGGTAATTAATTCAAAACGGACGATTAGTGAACTGCAGGCGAAAAACGATGAGATCACTAAACACAACACTTATCTTGCTAGTGAAATAACCGCCTTAAAAAAAGGTGGCGCTGCAATCGAAAATCGAGCTCGCGGAGATCTTGGGATGGTAAAAAAAGGAGAGATTTTTTACCAAGTTGTGAGAACTGATTCATAATTTGTTCGTAAAGAATAAATCATAATGCGTTAGACAATTCTGCCCCGAAGGAGCTATAGGCTTCACCAGCCCAGCCTAAGGTTCGCGAAGCGAACCGCGGGGCTGGGTCAATATGTGGAAATAACCATAAGCTCCGAAGGAGCGAAATATGACCCATAAACCAACTATGCACCCTACCCTACAAACAACCATTCCAACCAAAATCGTTGGACCAATAAAAATCGTTGATTCTAAATTTACCGATGAAGTAAAAGTTCCTTTGGCAACTTTTGAATCTCCTCTTTGGTTGTCGGTAAATCGTGGCGCTCGTGTAACTAAAAAAGCTGGCGGCATTAAAACAGTCGTTGTTAGTGATTGCATGACCCGCTCGATTTTGTTGCAAGCAAAAGACGCTGCGAGCGCTTTTAGAGTTGTCGATGACCTAAACAATCACCGCGCCCAACTAGAAAAAATTACCACCCAAAGCAGCCGATTTGCGAAGCTAAAGGATTGGCAGGCACAAATAGTTGCCGATTTAATTTATCTGCGTTTTGTTTTTACTACCGGTGACGCTGCTGGTCATAACATGGCCACTAAAGCTGCCGAATCACTCCAAGAGTGGCTGCTTAATAAACATTCCGAATTAAAATATGTGTCGATTTCTGGCAATTATTGTGTCGATAAAAAGAACTCTGCGGTTAATGGCATTTTAGGGCGCGGTAAATATGTGATTGCAGAAACCTTAATTTCCCGACAAATTTGTGAAGAACAATTGCACACCACCCCAGAAAAAATAGTTGATCTAAATATAAAGAAAAATTTACTCGGCTCAATAATTTCCGGCGGCGTTCGAACCGCCAATGCCCATTTCGCCAATATGCTCTTAGCCATTTATTTGGCGACCGGTCAAGATGCGGCAAATATTGTCGAAGGTTCGCAAGGATTTGCTCACACCGAAGTACGCGATGGGGATTTGTATTTTACCGTGACACTACCGAATATTATTGTCGGCACCGTCGGTAGCGGCAAGGATCTTGATTTTATCAAACAGAATTTAGAGCTTCTTGGGTGTTTAAAACCTGGCGATTTTAATGCCCAGCGTCTTGCGGTAATTGTTGCGGCAACAGTTTTGTGTGGGGAGCTTTCTCTTTTAGCCGCCCAAACCAATCCCGGCGAACTGATGCGTTGCCATCTTGCAACTGAGCGAAAACTATGAAAATTGTTAGCGCTTGTTTAGCTGGGGTACGATGCAATTGGCAAGGTGAAGCCAAACCATGCGCTAAAGTAATCGAGTTAGTTGCGGCAGGAAAAGCTATCCCTATTTGCCCAGAGCAATTGGGTGGGATGCCAACACCTCGGGATCCAGCAGAACGAAGCGGGAATAGAGTTATTAGTATTAGTGGTGAAGATGTTACCGATAAATTTAAACATGGGACAGAAGAAGGATTAAAAATTGCCAAGTTGATTAATTGCAAAGAAGCTATTTTAAAGGCACGCTCGCCATCATGCGGGGTTGGAAAAATATATGATGGTACTTTTACTAAAAATTTAACCCCAGGAGATGGGGTGTTTGCAAAGATGCTTAAAGAACATAGGATAAGAGTGCAATCGGAAGAAGAACTCTAGATATCCCCAGCCAACACTGCATATAATTATCATATCTAGTACGATCCATTATAGAAGACTGGTGAAACACGTTTTACAAGGCATGAGTTTTATAGCTTGGTATTATCTATTACAAAGAACCGATGCGAAACGTTCTGAAAGAAACGTAAGATCTATAGCTTGGGGTGACCGAACTGCGAAGCAGTGATGGGAACCCCAAGAAAAATTACCCCATGGTTTATCGCTATAATGGTAAAAAATTGTCACGCCCTTTCAGGGCTTAAAATATCGGGGTGACATTTTTCTTGGGGTTC
>CAZMGW010000010.1:16694-42930 GCA_964565935.1 uncultured Coxiellaceae bacterium | reverse complement strand
GTAAACTCCGGGTGCTCGTAGCTAGGCTTCGCGCCTAAATTCAATTTTCGAAGGGTATAAGTTCCACAACTTATAAGCACAGAGTAACCGACACAGAGGAGGAAAAATGACTTTCGAACTACCCGCCTTACCTTTTGCCAAGAATGCCTTAGCCCCATACATTTCCGAAGAAACCATCGATTTTCACTATGGAAAACACCACCAAGCTTATGTTGACAACCTAAACAAATTAATTGTTGGCACTGAGTTTGAAAACAAAACCTTACCTGATATCGTAAAAACTTCTGCTGGCGCTATTTTCAACAACGCAGCGCAGGTTTGGAATCACACCTTTTATTGGAATTGTTTACGAGCTAATAGTGATGATAAACCATCAACTGAATTAATGGCATCAATTAATAAAACTTTCGATGGGCTAGAAAAATTCAAGGAAGCCTTCACTAAAACGGCCGCAGGCTTATTTGGTTCTGGTTGGGTTTGGTTAGTAAAAGATGTCGACGGTAACTTACTGATCACCTCAACCAGTAACGCTAACAATCCGTTAACCTCCGGACAAATACCATTATTAACTTGCGATGTGTGGGAGCATGCTTATTACATTGATTACCGCAATGCTCGCGCCAGATACTTAGAATCGTTTTGGCGTGTTGTAAACTGGGGTTTTGTTAGCCAAAACTTCATGGGAACATGAAATCGGTTGCTTTTTTGGCTAAACCGACAGTTGATCAGTACCCTTTACTATTCAAGTCCGGAATAAATGTGTCGCTATAGTCGATGCGCACCACTTCTGTTTTGAAGGTGCCATCTTCATATAAATCGATCCAACGATATCCCGGCATTAAAGTGTCTAACTTAAAACCGGGGGAATTAACCGCAAACTGCCAGCTGGTAGACGGGGTAGAAAGATAGCTTACCCCAAGACGCGTTGTTGTGGTCGCTTGATGAACATGACCGCAAACAACTGCTTTAATATTTTGATATTGATCTATAATTTCTAAAAACTGCTGGGCATTGCTTAACATAATGTTATCAAGCCAAGCGCTACCAACAGGTAACACTTGATGATGTACAAAAATCATAACGTGTTGTTTTAGCAAAACAGCTAAAGTTTTGCGCAAAAAATCCAGTTCTGTTTGTGCTAACTGTCCGCCAACATGCTCTGGCCAATGAGAATCTAAAAAAATAATACTCCAATTATTGAGATTAAATATTTTGTTGCTTTCTTTAGTTGGATCTCCAAAAATTTTAGCAAAAACTTGAGGGTAATCATGATTCCCCATAATTGCAGCTATGGGGCAGGAAAAAGTATTAAAAATTTTTGCGGCAGTTTCGTAAGACTCAAGAGAATAATCTTGCGAAACATCACCGGTCAACGCCACCAAATTAGGTTTTTTTTCTACAATGCCGTTTGCAACCAGCTCCATTACCTTTTGCAAACTTTGATATGAGTTAAAGCCAATTAATTTAGTTTTTGGATCACTAAACAAGTGCAAATCGGTTAGCTGTAAAATCCTTGTCGGTTGCTTCATCGCCAACATTTCCCATAATCATTGATATTAGATACTGGCATTTTAATACATTATAACGTCAACATAAATATGATTTTATTTCGGATTTTCAAGACTCAACTGTCCCGTATTATAATCGTACGCAAAAATCTCGGCATAACGCCCCCACTCGATAACTATCCGTTGAACTTCCTTAGCAGCATCTTCGCTCAGATAATCCTCAAGCTCGCTTAAAAAGCGCTCTTCTGTAGCACGGTGCTCCGGACGCTCGTCTAAAATGCGGCGGATATACCGCGCTAATGGCACATAGCTAAGTAAGTGACTCGCAAAAATCTTTTTGCGTTCTAAAATATCAGCATCAGCGAACGCCTTACCAGCGGCATTGAGTTCGATATCACCTTTTGATACCTGAGCAAAACGCAATATTTCAAGCGCCTCCGTGATTGGAAATAGATCATCGATATCTAAATGTAATTCATCAGCTAAAACAGGTAAATCAACTTTTTTATCGAGATATTCTGGTTCATAAAGTTTATCAAGTAACCCAGTGATCTCGGAAATTTCCACATCAGGCAAACGATAACCAAGATTAATGGTCTTGTAACGATAAGCCGCGCCAGTATCGGCAATAGAAGTCGTCATGAGCGTATAAATATTATCTATTAGTGGGCGAAATCTTGGGTCTTGATCATTGCGCGGGTGTGGAATATCGACCATTAGCTCGGTACGTACATTTCCGGGATTACTGCCAAAAACAACAATGCGATCAGCAAGCAATACTGCCTCTTCGATATTATGAGTTACGAGCAAAATATTTTTAATATTGGTTTTTTTTGATTGCCATAAATCCAAAAGATCACTACACAAGTTATCGGCAGTTAATACATCTAATGCAGAAAATGGTTCGTCCATCAGCAGAACGTCTGGATTGACTACTAAAGCACGCGCAAAACCCACACGCTGACGCATGCCGCCAGATAGCTCCTTGGGATAAGCTGATTCAAAACCATCCAAACCTACAATATCAATGGCTTTAAGTGAGCGAGTACGGCGCTCGCTCTTAGGAACTCTTAGCGCCTCAAGACCAAGCTCTACATTTTGCAATACTGTCAACCATGGCATCAACGCAAAACTTTGAAACACCATCGCCAACCCTTCAGCGGGAGCAGTAATGTGTTCACCACGATAGATTACCTGGCCAGCAGATGGCTTGACTAGGCCGGCAATAATACGTAGCAACGTAGACTTGCCTGATCCAGACTTACCCAACAGGGCTGTAATCTCGCCTTCACGTAACTCAAGGTTAACATCATCAAGCACCAATAAATCTTGACGGTCATTCTGTTTGAATGATTTTCTTACATTTTTAATTTGAATAATTGGTTTTTTATCGTTCATAACAACATCATTCTAAAACAGTTTTAGTCCAATTGAAATTTTTTAATCGCAATATTATAAAGTGGCCGCCAAAACAAGCGATTGATTAATAATACTATTATACACATAGCTATTGTGCCAGAAATAAGTCTTGGAAAGTCACCATCCGCAGAACGTGCTTGAATATAAGACCCAAGACCCGTTGCACGTAAGCTAACCGCTCCCCAATTAATAACCTCGGCAACGATACTTGCATTCCAAGCCCCGCCAGCAGCCGTAATTGCCCCAGTAATAATATAAGGAGCTATCCCAGGTAAAACAAAACGACGCCACCAAAGGTAACCGGTTACTTTAAAGTTGGCTGCTGCAAGCTTTAGTTCTTTAGGAAGAGCACTGGCGCCGGCAATAACATTAAAAAGAATATACCATTGTGTCCCCAGCACCATAAGCGGTGCAGACCAGATTTCGACATTAAGATTAAAAGTTATCATAACCATTACCACTACCGGAAAAAATAAGATGGTAGGAAATGCCGCAAGAAATTGTATGATTGGCTGAATGACGGCTGTGACGCCAGGCCTTAGACCGATCCATACGCCAACCGGTACCCAAATTAGTGCTGACAACAAGATTAAACTCATAACACGAATGCCAGTAAAAACCCCAAGGGCCACTATATGCCTGGCCTCAGAAAAAGTAATCGTTGCAAAAATAAACCGCCCCACGAGAATTGATGCACTAATTACGATGAGAATAACCACAAAATAATACAACCCAATAAGAAGCCATGATTTTTTTAAAGAGATAGTTGATGTTCTTGGTTTTGTTTGAAAAAGTTGAAAATTAATAAAAAAATCACCAACATTACTAAACCAAGTGCCTGTTGAGCGCAAAAATTTGGTGTGTTGAAATAAAGTAATTAGCCAAGCTCGCGGTAATCTTTCATCATCATCTTGAGATTCCTTAAACTTTTCCGTCCAATATATAAGAGGCCGAAACAATAATTGATCATAAAGGAGGATTACTATCAACATACAGAAAATAGCATAAACTATGGCTCTGCTATTTGCTTGAACACTGGCCAATGCAATATATGAGCCTATACCAGGCAGGGTAATTGTTTGGTTGGCTACTGTAATTGCCTCGCAAGCAACAACGAAAAACCAACTTCCTGACATCGACATCATCATATTCCACAACAGCCCTGGCATAGAAAATGGCACTTCTACTCGCCAAAAACGTTGCCAAGTCGATAGACGAAAAACATTTGCGGCTTCTTTTAAGTTATTGGGTACTGTTTTTACTCCCTGGTAAAAACTTAAGGTCATATTCCATGCTTGGGAGGTAAAAATAGCAAAAATAGCCGCACACTCTGGTCCCAACATGCTGTTGTGAAAAATAAAAATAAAACCAGGAATGGTAAATGCAAGAAAACTTAAAACCGGAGCTGACTGCAAAACATCGATGGCTGGTATGATCAACCGCTCTGCATGTTTATTTTTTGCTGCCCAGGCTCCGAAGGTAAAAGTAAATGCTAGAGAAAAAAATAATGCTATAAATAAACGTAAAGTCGTACGTAGGGCATATGCTGGTAAATAAATTGGATTAAGGGAAATAGGTATAATATCACCAAGACGGTAAGGAGCCGCCATTTGCTTGATGTTCCAAGCTAATAAAATAATACCGGCGAACACCAAGACCAACGCAATCACATCCCAATAATTAGGAATGGACCAAACTGTAACCTCGTTCTTGGTATAAGCTGGTTTTATTAGTAAAGTCATGGGCACAACTCTTTAAAGCATCAATGAATTCTTCAAGCGTTATCTACAAAACCTCCAAAAAAAGAAGATATAGTATTTCCCTTTGGACGTCGAGCGTGAAGTTTGTTTTGCACCGATATAAAAAATAAGCCAAAAAAGGCAAAGTTTGCAAGTATAATAGTATAAACAGTGTGTAAAATTAAGATTAACTTAAGAATTTTATTTTATTTATTCAAATAAGATATTGCTCGGTCTAGAATAAGCCATTAAAATATATACAAATAAAAACTAAAAACGGCCAATAAATTATGCTAAACCAGGAGCAACAATCTACTTCTAAAGCACGTGGAAAAAGACTTCGACTTGTAAGAAAAATGTCAGGATTAACTTTAAAGGAACTAGCAACAAAATATAACCTTGGCGTATCAACTATAAAATATTGGGAATGCGCTACCAACCAGGGTTTAAGTTCTAAAGGGGCAAAAAAGATTATCACCGCAATGCAAAACCAGGGCATACAATGCTCGTATATGTGGCTGATGCATGGTATTGGTCTACCTCCCCAATTTATTGATATGCACTGCCATGATGCAACCAAAAAAATGCCATATATTGATCAAGTTACCTATGAAGAAGAAAAATCAATAGCTAATGAAATATCATTGTTTTGTGAAACAATTGTTGATGCGATCACCTTAACTATTTTCGATGATGGTATGGAGCCAGTTTATGCTATCGGCGATGGCATTGGTGGGAAACGTTTGTATGGAGAGGATTTAGCAAAGTCAATTGGCAAAAATTGCATTATTGAGACTGCCAACAATCAGCTCCTATGCCGTCGTGTTGCACAGGGTAGCAATACAAATAAGTTTAACTTGTACTGCATAAACCCTTATACCGCAGCCAATCCGCCCCATCTTTATGATGTCGAATTAACAAGCGCTGCGCCAATTAGCAGGGTTTGGCGAAGGTTGGTTTTTTAGAACAAGTCCATTTCCGCAAATACTTTATTTTTCATATTTCACTGTGTTGAAACTATTTTTTCGGTAGACTATACTTCACTTAAGTTTAGAAAAACAAAAGGGTTCATCAACAGTGCCGACAATTAGTACATTTTATGGGATATTGATTCAGATGTTTTGGAATGATCATGCCCCACCCCATTTCCACGCATTGTATGCAGAGCATGAAGTACTGATTGATATCAACACTCTTGCTGTAATAGAGGGAGTTATGCCTCGTAGAGCATTAGCGCTGGTATTGGAATGGGCATCTGAGCATCGCGAGGAATTACTTGAGGACTGGAAACTATGCGAACAGAACCAATCGCCGAAAAAAATATCGCCCCTGCAATAGTGTGCACTACGTCTTGGCGGCTGACCAAAGTAAAACCGCTTCAAGACTATAATCTTGAAGTTGAATTTATTGATGGAGCACATGGATTTGTTGAAATGAAACAACTGATTATGAGCTCAAAAGCTGGCGTATTCGCCAAACTTATGGATGTTAATACCTTTAATCGAGCTTATCTTGAGTATGGTGTAGTTACGTGGCCAGGCGAGATTGATTTAGCTCCCGACGCTATGTACAATGAAATTAAACGCAATGGTACATGGGTTTTGAAATAGAGCTACAGAATAGCGCATCTTTGCGAACCCAATTTAGATGTGATAACTTAAAATCCCAATCAAACCAGTTAAACCCCCGCCCTATGAACTCAGATTTATTAAAAAATCTTAATCCAGCACAGCTACAAGCCGTTACCTTCCCCCAAGGAAACTTGTTGATTTTAGCTGGTGCCGGCAGCGGTAAGACCAGAGTTCTGGTTCATCGCATTGCTTGGTTAATGCAAAACGGCGTAGCTGCCTCAAACATTCTTGCCGTAACCTTTACCAATAAAGCCGCCACTGAAATGCGCCATCGTTTGGAACAAATGTTGCATCTTCCCTTAAAACAAATGTGGGTTGGCACTTTTCACGGGCTGGCACATCGCTTGCTACGCTTGCATTGGCAAGAAGCAGGATTACCGCAATCATTTCAAATTATTGATGCTGAAGATCAAACACGCCTGCTCAAACGTATTCATAAGGCATTTAACTTGGACCCAGAAAAATGGCCCGTAAAAAAATCGATAAACTTTATTAATAACAATAAAGAAAAAGGATTAAGGCCAGAGAGAGTTGCGACACTTAATCTAGCCGAAGCAACCTTAATAAAAATTTATCAAGCCTATCAAGAGTCCTGTACTAACAGCGGTTTGGTCGATTTTGCGGAGCTACTTCTGCGCTCTTATGAGCTTTGGCACAGTCAGCCGCAGCTTTGTAAACTTTACCAAGAACGCTTTAAACACATTTTAGTAGACGAGTTCCAAGACACTAATTCTATTCAATATAATTGGATCAAAGCATTATCTTTGCCGAATTCCAACCTAACCGTGGTCGGTGATGATGACCAATCTATTTACAGTTGGCGCGGTGCTGATAGCGATAATATGCAACGACTAAGCAGCGACTATCCCAACGTTAACATCATCCGTCTCGAGCAAAATTATCGTTCAACTTCAACAATACTCAACGCCGCCAATGCCGTAATTGCCCGCAACAGTGGCCGTTTGGGGAAAAATCTCTGGACCGAACGCGCTGGCGGCGAACCAATAACCCTTTATGCTTCTTTTAATGAGATTGATGAAGCTCGCTATCTGGTCAATAAAATACAAACTTGGCGGGATCAAGGACATGCATTGAATGAGATTGCTATTTTATATCGCTCTAATGCGCAGTCACGAGTAATTGAAGAACAGCTCTTATACGCGGGCATCGCTTATCGCATTTATGGTGGTTTGAAGTTTTTTGAGCGCGCTGAAATAAAAGATGCCCTGGCCTACTTGCGTTTTATTGCTAACCGCGATGATGATAGCGCTTTTGAAAGAATAATTAATTTGCCCACACGCGGCATTGGTGAAGCAAGCTTGGTTTTAATACGCAGCTTTGCAAAATCACAAAATTGCTCGCTCTGGCAAGCAATCCAAATGATGCAAGCAGCACAACAGCTTCCCACGCGACCAGCTACTGCGCTGAACAATTTTATGCAATTGATCAATAATTGTGTTGAACAAGCTGCCAAACTTGGACTAGCGGACTTAGTACGCTTTGTTATGGATGCAACGAATTTGCGCTCGCATTACGCCAAAGATCCACGAGAACGCCAGCAGTCACGTTTAGAAAATCTTGATGAGTTGATCACCGCAGCCGAACAATTTGCTGCTGCAACTCCCGAAACCGATTTACAATTATTAAATTCTTTTTTGGCACACGCCGCTTTAGAAGCTGGCGAACAAGCAGGTGATGGCACTGACGGCGTCCAGTTAATGACTTTGCATGCGGCCAAAGGTTTGGAATTTCCTTTAGTATTTTTATGCGGAATGGAAGAATGTTTGTTTCCACACATCATGTCGATGGGAACTCCAGAAGAATTAGAGGAGGAACGTCGTTTGTGCTATGTCGGCATGACTCGAGCGATGCAGAAATTATATTTACTATATGCCGAATCTCGGCAACTCCATGGCAGCACTACTTTTCGTCGTCCGTCGCGTTTTTTAAAAGAGATTCCTCAAGAGTTAATAACCGGTGATACGCTGTTAAATAGCGTCGAACCGGCAATGCTGGCCGATGAATCGCAAACTGATAACTCACAAACGGGTGACGAAGTTTATGGGTTTAGTTTGGGACAGCGAGTGCTACATAAAGCTTTTGGCGAGGGTAATATTATTGGTTTTGAAGGGCAGGGTGATTTTATGTTAGTCCAAGTTAAATTTAAAAAAGCCGGAACCAAATGGTTGTCGCCTAAATATGCGCAATTTGAGATTATGACCATATAAACGCTAGCCTGTAGAAAATCGCAGACAATCCCAACAGCCGCTGGATTTTAAATGCGATAGCTTCGCCATTAATAGCTAATTTTCTAGTCAGCGGCCAAAAATTCTATTATTATAGCTGTCTAAAGTTCAGGGAGCGTTATGCGTAAAATTTTTATCGGCATTATTTGTAGCCTGTGTATCACGGTAAGTGCTTTTGCTGCGCCAGCCTATGGTCCGACAACGGCAAACGATACCCTTTGGCGTATTGCAATCCAATTGAGACCGAGCTCTGAAGTTTCGGTACAGCAAGTAATGCTTGCCATACTTGGTCATAACATGTCTGCATTTTACTGCAATAATGTTAATGCTCTTGAACCAGGGAAAAAAATTAAACTTCCAAGTGTTGATGAGATATCTAGTATTTCTAAGAATAAAGCTTATTTGGAAGTAGAAAAGCAAAACAAGCAGTGGAAGAGACTCAGCAAAAAACATTCAATCAAACAAAAAAGATCCGCAAAGATAGCGCGTTATAAAAAAGCCATAAGTGTAAAATCAAAACAACAGTCGATAGTTGCCCTAACACCGCTGCAATCAGTAGATGAAAAGATCCAGCCAGCAGCAGACCAGCAGGAAGCACAATCAACCGTTCAGTCGGTAATGCCGCAACCAGATGTTGTTAATCCATCATTAGTTCCAGTACCGCAGCCAGAAGCTACAGCACTGCCGGTTGTGGCTATGTCAGCAGTGACCCCGCAAGAGCCGGCGGCAACTTCAAATGCTTCTCAAGAAGAGCCCTTGCTTGTTGATATAAATAACCGTTTAGTGTTAATGGAAACTAAGAACGAGGCTATTCAAAGCCAAGTTGTTCGGCTTGGTGAGCGGGTAAGCTCTATTGAGCAAAATGTTGGGCAATTACAGAAGCAAAGCTTAGAAAATAAATCCAATTTTTTCAAGAAGTTGTCGCCATTTTTTAGGCCGATACAGAAACACCTAAGCCAGCCATTATTTATCTTCTTGATTAGTTGTGTTGTGGTTTTACTGTTTTTAGTTGTAATTTATTTGGTATTTCGTCGACGTAGCCAAGATGTTTTTAATTATCCTGCTAGCCATACTGTGCATGATTCTGACAAGGAAGAATATAACCTGATAGAGGGCAAAGAGGGTAGCGCTGCTAGATTAAACTTAGCTCGCGCTTATATCGATATGGGAAAAGAATCTGAAGCGCAAACCATTCTTTTTGACGTGTTAGCTAAGGGCAGCCCTTCTGAGAAAGCAGAGGCAAAAGAGTTATTGGAAAGGGCCGTGAAGTAGCCCCATTAAAAAACTCGATTTGGACCCAATTATCGATCTCTTAGCAGTAATCATCCCAGTAATCTAAATAATCCCAAAGGTATGTATGCGTATTGCTTTAGGAATTGAATACGATGGCACTAATTATTGTGGCTGGCAAAGGCAGGATAATGTCTGCACCATCCAAGAAAAAGTTGAAGATGCTTTAAGTCAAATTGCTGTTCAGCCGATTAAAGTGATTTGTGCTGGACGAACTGACGCGGGTGTTCACGCCCTTGGCCAGGTAGTGCATTTTGATACTGATGCAAAGAGGTCCGATCAAGCGTGGATTATGGGAACAAATTGTAATTTACCAGCAGATATACGGGTTCTTTGGGCGCGTCATGTTGCTGATGATTTCCATGCGCGTTATTCAGCTACTGCTCGTCAATACCGGTATATTATTTATAACAATAAGGTTGCTTCGGCTATTTTGCGTCATCGAGCGATGTGGTCGCCATTTGTTCTTAATGAAAAATCAATGCATGAAGCAGGGCAATATTTGATTGGTAAGCATGATTTTTCTTCATTTCGTGGCAGTGGCTGTCAGGCAAAGACCGCGGAGAGAACCGTTATTTCTTTAGTAGTTGCGCGTAATGGTCACATGATAACTATTGATATTAAAGCCAATGCATTTCTATTGCATATGGTGCGTAGTATCGTTGGGATGCTGGTGAAAGTTGGTAAGGGTGATAAACCTCCAAGCTGGGCGCAAGAAGTCTTAATAGCCCGTGATCGCAAAGTGCCTGCTGTTATTACCGCTCCGGCGCAAGGATTGTATTTGGTGGGGGTTGGGTATGAACAGGATTTACAATTTAACTCTTAGTTTTAAACAACAACACATCAATATCAATCCCAAAATCTTCTAAATAATTCGCGAAATTTTTCCAAAGTGTATTGTCGCGATCTTGATTAAATGCATTGACGTAACATTTTAAAATTTGTACATAATCAGGTTGCGACAATATGGTTAAGATCTTATTGGCTTTTTCACGATCATTGGGATTGTTATAGTCACAAGATTGAAACAAAATTGCGGCCAACAAAGCCGTTTTTGTGGCTTTACGCGCGGGGTTGGAGCTCTTAAAGCTTTGTAAGCAAAAGCTCAGGCTTCTACTTTTGTCCCATTCACGCCATTCATTATAAAATTTTAAGGCTTCTTGTTCGCAGGTTGTTGTGTTGTTGCTCCCCTGTTCTTCGAGGAGTAATAGGAACATAATCGCAGGAATTACCGCTTCTGCGTTTGCCCATGAGCAATTGCCGGTTATTTGTACCGGTAAATTTAAAACACTTTTTGGCTGTAATCCTAGGTAATTAACTAAACCAACATTTATAAAATCCGGATGTTGACGCTTGTATAAAAGTTCTCGACAAAATGTTTTTGTTAGGTGTGCAGGATGTCGTATTTCGTGATAAATAACTGTTCCATGATCTCTTCCGTATTCTCCTCGGTCACAACGAACAAACAAATCATGATATTTTATTAAAGTGATTGCGTGGCCGCCAAAAGAAATCGGCAAAATCAGGGGGTCTTTTTCTAAAAGAGAGTTTATTTTATTTAAGAATTGCTCGGTGTTAATCAAATAGTGTTGGAGTTGAATCAATCCGATTGAGACCTGTAAAGAGTGTATTATTGTATCTAATTTAGAAAAGTACTTGCGCATTTTTTTGGCGCCAAAATTATTTCTGTAGTCCATAAGCGAACTGGTAATAATTTCTAATGTAAATCTGAGATAAAATCCTTCTAATTCGACCTCAATAAAAGTGTTATTGGCATCGACAATATCTACACGCCCCTCAAGCTCAAAACTATGGCCAAGCAGCTTTGCGTTTAAAAAGTCCTGGGCGAAATCAAGCTTAGCTCCAAAAGAAATTAATAAATCTTTCACCTGTTGTTGTTTTTTCATTAGAGGCATAACCAGTAATGGTTGGCCGCCGCTAGAATACGCATTAGGGTTTGCGCCATGCTTTAAACATAATTTGCATAATTCAAGATTGTCATTGTCTGATGCCCAAAATAGAGCGGTTCTGCCCGTTAAGTCTGTAAAGTCAACTTTGGCTCCAGCGTTAAGCAATATCTTTGCTTTTGAAACACTATTAATAATTGCGGCTTGAATTAGTGGGGTATAGCCGTATTCGTCAATAATATCAAGTTCAGGGTTGGATTTTAGCGAATCAACCACTTCTTGATCGGAACCGTGAATTATTGTTTTTGACAGAGACATAAATTTAAATTTTGCTTAAAAAGGTTGGGGTTTTGGTTGATAGCGATGTTCATGTTGTTTTTGTAGTTTTTTACCAAGCGTCAAAGTTAATTTATTTTGCAATTCATTGGTTAGTTCTTCTTGGCGGTCATTTGCCTCATCCAAGGTTCTGGCGTCTTCAACTATGACTGATGCCAGATCAGATGGCGCCCCAATGGGCATTTCAGCTAAAAATGGATGGTCTTCGAACATTTTGTTAGCGGTTCCGCCGCCAGTGCCCTCGTCATCTTCGTGATAAGCGCGGCGAGGTGTTACTTTGCCAAGATGGCGATACCACTTGGCAAGAAATTCACCGAGTTGTGTTTTAAGTTTTGCTGGGATCCGTTTTGACATGTTATTTTGCTTGGTCCTTGCAAAAAAGGAGATGTCCGTATTTTATAATATATTGATTTAATATACAAAATATTTATGATAAAAATTATCTTATTGGCCAATTCGTTATAATTAATCTATAATTCACCCCCTATGAATTGGTTTAAACGATTAATTACTACAAAAATTCACACTGATCATTCGCAGCGTAAGGGTGTTCCTGAGGGTGTGTGGACTAAATGCAATTCTTGCAATGCAACCATTTATCATGCTGAGTTAGAACGTAATTTATTTGTGTGTCTTAAATGCGATTATCATATTCGTATCACAGCAAGACAACGGATCGATATTTTTCTAAATAAAGAAAATAGAGTAGAGTTGGCAACAGATGTCGAGCCAGTTGATCGCCTTAAATTTAAGGATACAAAAAAATATAAAGATCGATTGCTTGCAGCACAAAAAGCAACGGGCGAGAAGGATGCCCTTATTGTGATGAAGGGGGTGGTAAAAAATATCCGTTTAGTTGGGGCGTTTTTTGATTTTAGTTTTATTGGCGGTTCAATGGGAGCAGCAGTTGGTGAAAAGTTTGTGCAAGCAGTTGATGCATGTTTGGCCGAAAGGTTGCCTCTAGTCTGCTTTTCTTCTAGTGGAGGTGCTCGGATGCAAGAGGGGTTGGTTTCTTTAATGCAGATGGCAAAGACAAGTGCGGCATTGGCTAAGCTTGCATCCCAAGGCATTCCGTTTATATCAGTTTTGACCGATCCAACTACTGGAGGTGTTTCGGCAAGTCTTGCAAATCTTGGCGATATTATTATTGCTGAACCAAATGCTTTAATTGGCTTTGCGGGGCGTAGAGTAATCGAACAAACCGTTAGGCAGCAACTGCCAGACGATTTTCAGCGTAGCAATTTTTTATTAGAACATGGAGCAATAGATATGATAGTTACGCGCCATGAAATGCGCGATACTATCGCACGTCTTTTGGCCAAATTATTGCATCGAGAGCAGTCGGCGGCTGACATTTAGTAATGAATTTATCTGCTTGGCTACAATATCTTGAAGCTTTACCTTCTGGTTTGAATAATAAATCCATTGCTGACGTAAAAAACGTGGCGCAAAAGCTGGGCTTGCTCAGTTTTTCCGGAAAAATAATTACCGTTGGTGGTACTAACGGTAAAGGTTCATGCGTTGCTTTTTTAGAAGCCATTCTACTTGTTGCTGGATATAAAATCGGAGCGTATGTTTCGCCGCATGTTTTGCGCTACAATGAGCGTATTCGCCTAAATGGCAAAGACATCGATGATGAGGTTTTGTGTAAGGTTTTTGCACAAATTAAGGATGCGTGCGCTGGTGCTATTTTAAGCTATTTTGAATTTACTACCCTGGCTGCTCTTGCTGTATTCAAAAAACAAGATTTAGATGTATTGATTCTTGAGGTAGGTATAGGCGGAAGGTTTGATGCCGTAAATATTGTAGATGCGGATATCGCTGTTATTAGCACAATATCTCTCGATCACACTAAGATCTTAGGTGCTACCAGAGAAGCCATTGGCTATGAAAAAGCGGGAATTATGCGTCCTTTTAAGCCAGTTGTATGCGGTGATTCTAATATTCCGGCAAGTGTTTATACAGTGGCCAGAGAGGTTGAGGCGGTTTTATACTCTATAAATAAAGATTTTATTTATAGTGAACTAAATGGCGAATGGAATTGGCAGTCTACAGAAAATGTCATAAAAAAATTACCATTGCCACAGTTATCCATAGCCGATGCTGCGGTTGCTCTTATGGTCGTGCAATTGTTACAAAAAGACCTTAAAATCTCTAAAGATGCAATCGTTACTGGTTTAAAAAAAGCATATCTTATCGGGCGTTGGCAACGTGTAATGGTGGCTAATAAGGAAATAATGTTTGATGTTGCCCATAATATGGAATCTGCTGCTTTATTAGCGCGAAATTTGAGCAAGTATCCATCCCAAGGGCGTATTTTGGCGGTAATGAGTATGTTGGGCGATAAAGATATAGTGGCTACTCTACAGGAATTAACTAAAATAGTGGATAAGTGGTATGTTGGTGTTCTTGCGGATACGAGGGCTGCTAGTGCCGAATTATTGAGGGAGTGTTTGCTAAAAGCAGGGGGGAATGGTTACGTTTTATTTCCTACTGTTACAAAAGCATTGCAACAAGCAATTGCAGAATATCAAGGAAAAGATAGAATAGTTGTATTCGGGTCGTTTCACACAGTTGCCGAAGGGTTAGGGCAACTAAATTTGTTATATAATAGTGGAGGTTAAAATATGAGCCCTGAAACTAAACAACGTATTGTTGGCGCTGTTGTGTTAATAGCGTTTGTTGTGTTATTAGTTCCATTTTTATTTACTAACGGTGTTAGAAAAAAACAATCCGCGGCTGATGAGATGCCAATCACCGCTGAAAAGAGACAGCAAATTACCCAACAAATTCAAGATATAAGCAATACGGCTACGGTGCCATCATCATTACCACCACCAGTATCGCAATCAGTCGCAATGCCACAATCGACGGTATTGCAGCAGAATCAGTTTGAACAGTCTGGTTTGTTGCCGCCTGATGACAATCAAGCCGAATTGATGGTAAATGCAGTTACAGATTCAAATCAAGTGGATCAGTCAATTTCAACGCAAAATGAATTTGTAGCAACTAATACTCCAGAAGCTGATCTCAAGGCTACTGTTGATGAGCCTCTTGCGCCTATCAAACCCGCAGTTTCAATGAAATCAAAGTCGGGTTCCATAGCTATTAAAAAACCGGTCGCTATTAAGACGGCTAAAAGTAAAAACGTTAAAAAAGTAATGAAGCCAAACACAAAAGAGTTCTGGTCGGTGCAGGTTGGTAGTTTTTCCGATCCTGTACGGGTTCAAAAATTAACTGCTGAACTGCACAGAAATGGGTTTCGTGTTTATCAGCAAAAGGTTGCTACTCCTAAAGCGTTGTTAACTCGGATTTTAGTTGGTCATGAGGCGAGTAAAGAAAAAGCTAACGAGATTGCTGCGAAGTTGTTAAATACTATGAAACTCAAAGGGCATATAGTAAGGAATAATATCAAATGACACTTACCCAAGAGTTATTACAGTTAAATATCACTGATTATATTATTGTGGCAGTGATAGTTGTTTCTACTTTTATTAGCTTGATTAGGGGGTTTTTAAAAGAATTAATTTCCCTGGTTATTTGGGCGCTCGGTTTTTGGGTTGCAATAAAGTTTCATGATGATTTTTCTGCAATACTTGCTCCATATATAGCCAATATTTCAATTAGATTAATAGCAAGTTTTTCTGGTTTATTTCTGATTGTATTAATTTTAGGGGCTATATTCAGCCGTTTGTTATCATTTATTATTGTCAAATCTGGATTGAGTGGTTTTGATCGTTTATTGGGAATGATTTTTGGCTTAACTCGAGGGGTGTTGTTAATTGCAGTGATCTTATTGTTGATTTCTACTACATCATTCGTGCAAGACGATTGGTGGAAACAATCAATTTTAATTCCACACCTGCAAGTTATTGTGGATTGGTTGCGTATCTTTTTACCACAAAAAATTACAAACTTGGCTAGTGTTATAAATTAAAAACAGATGCTTGTGTGTAAAAACAAGCCGCTATGATTGTTTAAAATTTCCAACTAGGATGACATTGATGGATTGATGCTCATTGTTTGTTTGTGAATTGCAGCCTCGACTTTTTTTACATTCAGAGACATTTCATTGGGTGAAAGGCTTTGGATGTTGGCGATTTGTGCTATTAAATTCTTAACAACATCTTTGACTTTGTTGTGTTGGGTCTTATATTTTTCTATGATTTCGTTCGATGTGTTTTTTTCAGCTTTAATTATGTTTTCGATCGTCATCTTTAATCCTTAGTTTTTGATGATGTTTTTAAGGGTTTTATTGTCAATTTTTTGCAGGGTGCGGCTTAGTGCCGCGACAATCGTATCATATGCAATGATAGCAAAATCAGACGCTTTTTCTGAAATATCGATTTGGATCTTTTTAAGTTCTTTTAACTTGGTTTGGACGATGGCGGTATTGTAGTTGCGCATCTCGGCTTTCTCTTCGTTGGTTAAAGCAAGCCCCTTGGTTTCAAGGTTAGTTGCCAATTTATCTAGATATTCCTCTCTATGTTTTAACCATTCGTCAGCATGTTGGATCAAAGTTTTATCCACATTATCAAGCTCCTTGTTTAGTTTTTCAGTGACTATCTCTAAATCTTTTTCTGATTGATGTAGTTTTGCTAGTTGCTGTTTTAGTTCTTTTGCAAGGCTTTCATTTTCAGGGGGTTCCTGATCATTTTTTTCGCTGAGTGTTTTTAGCTCTGTCAGTGTAGATTCTATGCTGTGACGTTGTTCGGTCAGAGTTTTGAGCTTACTGAGTGCTGCGTTTAGCGCTCTTTGAATTTCGGCAACCGTTCCTAGGGCTTGTTGAATAGCGGTACTAGGGTGTTGACGCGCTTCTTGAATTTGTTGTGGCGATAATAATGGAATAGGGGTTGATGTGTTTTTTTTCTTACTGGCGGTTGAATATTTGTAAATATATTTAAGCAATCCTGACATCTTGCGACACCAGATCGAAGTCAATATTACAGTTTCTGTTGAAGTTGTTTCTGACATATTCTTTCTTTATAATTTATCCCATTATAAAACAGTTTTCTAAAGCTTTAAAGCTTATTTCTTACTCCATGCGGGACATGGCCCGTGGCTACATGTTGACAAGCAGAAGCACAGTTAACTTCTTGGTCATCGAAGAAAATATCCGCGTTAAATGCACGTAAAAACTCGCCCTTAGCCTCGCCACCTAAAAATAACGCCTCATCAATGCGAACTCCCCAGGCACGAAAGGTTCGTATTACCCGTTCGTGCGCTGGTGCAGAGCGGGCTGTTACTAGGGCGGTGCGAATTGGGCAGTTTTCGCTTGGTAGTTGTTGTTGCAAATCATGTAATGCGGCTAGAAATCCGTGTAGCGGCCCCCGAGATAATGGTTTAAAGGCGGCATCTTGTTCGCTTTTAGAAAAGCTCGCTAATCCCTGATGTTGATAAATTTGTTCAGCCTCATCAGAAAATAAAACCGAATCGCCATCAAATGCAATTCGTAATTGGTCCGAAGAGTTGGTTGCGTTTTTTGAAGGTAAAATAGTTGCCGCAGCACAACCAGCCATCAGCGTTTCTTTGACATCCGAAGAATTAGCGGATAAAAACAAATGCGATTTAAAGCTTTTAGCGTATTGATAGGTGCTTTCTCCGCCAGTAAAAACAGCGCGTGTAATGTTGAGATTGTAATGTTTGATGCTGTTAAATATTCGTAAACCTGTATCCGCGCTATTGCGGGATAGTAATATTACCTCAACATAATCACCGTAGCGGTTAAGGTTTAGTAGTTTTTTAACTAAAGGAAAGGCCATTCCTGGTTCTAATATGTTGTTTTCGTGGTTGATTTGATATTTCGCATATGCAGCAATGCCTTCTTGTTCATAGATTTCATTGCTTGCATCAAGATCAAACAATGCGCGCGAAGAAATAGCAATTATTAGTTTCTCAGTCATTATTTATTTCTACCCAACCACTAAACAAGGGGAAATATAACCCAAGTTTTATTGACCTGCTTGAATCAAGTTCGTTCATTATTTTAGCATAGCGTAACAGTTGGGGCGTATATTTTGCCTGTTCTTGCGACAAAAACTTTGTTAGGTTATCATCGTTTGGGGTTGAGGTTTTATAGTCAATAACCCAGCGCACGCCATCCGTATCAATAAATGTGCGGTCAATGACATAATTTTCAAGTTTGTCATTGATTTTAGTCGTTATAGCCAACTCGTTTTCAGCATTTTCATGTTTTGTTAAAACCCATTTGCCGCGCTGATCTGCCAAAGTGAGTTTTATTGCTTTGCTGATTAAATTCAATCCATGGTCGGTGTCAATGTATCCTAGCTGTTGTAAGAGCTTGTGCCAATACGGTTTTTGCGTCTCGATATGCTTATTAGTCCAAATGTTTAAATTACTTTCACTGATTTGACGTAGACAATGGTGAATTACGGTTCCAGCAATAGCAGCCTGATTGTCAACTAACTGCCAAGTCGGGAGTATGTTTGCTGATATTGGTTTAACAGTAACGGGCGTTGACCAGGCCTTGCTAAGGCGTTGTAAACCTTCAATAGATTTGGTTTTATTGTCAACTTTACTGGTGTTTGCGTTTGTGGGTTTGTCAATAATCCAGCTTTCGCTGAAGCAGGATTCAAGTTGTTTTAACAGAGCGTTAGTTGGTATATTATTGATTATATATTCTTTTTCTTCGGTGTGTTTTATGCATCCGATAATATGTACTGATTTTTTCGCCCGCGTTAGAGCAACGTATAGCAATCTTCCGGCTTCATAAAAGACCTTTTTTTGTTCAACCAACTGCAAATATTGGTAAACAGGATCAGTTTCGTTACCGCTTGCACTAAGCGGAGCTAATAGCAAGTTGCTGCCACCACCGTGCAATTCTGGTCGCTCAAGCCAAAGCAATAACTTGCGTTCTTCATGACGGGTTGGGCGATCTATTCCTGGAAGGATTACATGGTCAAACTCTAAGCCTTTGGCTTTATGAATAGTCATGATTTGGATTTTTGCTGATTGCATTGATGGGGTATAGAGTTCAGACAGCTTTTTTTGGATAGTTTCTATATCTATTGAATTAGAAGAAAGCAGTTCTAAATAGATTTCAGCGTGTTCTAGTTCTGACTCATTGGCAACAGTCGCTGGTCCTCCAATTGTATGCCAAGCTTCTTCTACCAACTCGCGCCACGTTCTACGTCCGCGTTGTGCAAAAATAGGCATAACTGCCTGTTTGAATCTCTCAATTAGTAATTTTCCATCAGTCGATAAATCTAGTTCACGGTAGTTGCATACGTTATCCCAAATAACTTTAGAGCTTCCATTGGCTACTTGATGCAGATCTTTTAAGCTCAAGCCACACCAAGGGGCGCGTAGAATGGCAAGCCAAGCGATGCGATCTGCAGGATGGAAAAGGGCCCGAGTTAAGGCAAACAGATCTCGAACTACCACGCTTTCTCTCAAGGTTTCGAGTTCGTAAGCCTGAAAATCCAGATTGGCGTTACGCATAGCAGCAGTGATTTTTTGCAAATGACTTCTTGCTTTGACTAAAATGGCGATGCTTGCCTCGGGGTCTTGTTGCTGTAGATTTTTTAGGGTATCAACTACATGGACCGCTTCGGCTGAGGCATCTGCATTTTTTATCAGTTCTATTTTTATTTGTGAATTTTGGTCTTGTTTAATCGCAACCGATGGTCTAAATGGCACGGCACCGAAGCTAATATCAGCAATCACCGGAAGAATTTTAGAAAAGTTATCGTTTATCCAATCAATAATATTTTTATTTGAGCGAAAATTGGTTGTTAAAGTAAGGGGATGTAGTTTGAACGAGCCAATGCCTTCATGTTGAGAGCGTAAAAACAATCCGACTTCAGCCTCGCGAAAGCGATAAATTGATTGCATCGGATCACCAACTACGAACAGCGTGCGGCCATCATCTTGTTGCCAAGAGGCGATCAGTTTTTCAACCAGTCGGTACTGCGCAACAGAAGTATCTTGAAATTCATCAATCAATAAATGTTGAAGTTGATAATCGAGATTTAATGCCAATTCGCTTGGCAGTTCACTATCTCCCAAAGCCCGCAGTGCTGCCATTGATATTTCAGCATAATCAGTAAGGCCTCGCTCATTGAATAGCACTTTTAGCTGCGCGGCTAATAACGGCAATAGCTCTAAAAGCGCCTCAATTATTTTCCATTGCTGATCGTCATAATTTGGTGGGGGAGAGAAGAGCAAGTTTTCAAGACTTGCGCGGAAGTTTTCATGCTCGCATAATTTTAAAAGTAACTCTTCCATGCGCGTTTTCATCGATTTAAATAGCTCTTTTTCTTCTTTGGTGGAGCCAGATGCTTGTGCTGGGAAACCATGCTCTTTGGTTACTTTTTTCCGCCAATAAAATTCTTTGGTGAGTAAAAACTCTGCCATACCCCACCAACCATGCAGATCCATTTTGTAAAAACCTGCTTCAAAATCAATTTTTTGGAGAAAGTATGGCGGCTTTTCGTGGTTATCTTTAGAAAAATTCAAAAGCAAGCGCAGTTCTTCTTGCGTTTCTTGAGGGAAAAGCTCAAGGCAACGTTCGTGATTTTCTTGAGCAATGGTTCGAAGGGCGGATTCCATACTTTGACGTAGTTCTTTTGCATTTTTCAAGCCAACAATATGGGGCAGCCATTGTTCACGTGATTTCAGCATGGTGATAAATAACTTTTCTGCCATCTGCCAATCATTGTCCAGGTGCAACAATAATTGTTCCAAATAATCCGCGTATTCTGGTTCAACTGAACTTGCTAGCACCGCCCTTGCTGCTTCACAATAGCAGCTTTCTGCTTCTTTGTTTTGAACAATTTTGGCATCGATATTAGATTTTGTAAGTATCGGGGTTTGTTTAACCAAATAATTGCAAAATGAATCAATGGTTTGAATATGAAGGCGCGCAGGATTTTGAATGATATTCCAGGATTTGATTTTATCTTGGCTCAAAGCAGCACAAGCCAATTTTTGGGTGGTGGCTTCATATTGATCTTGAGTTAAAGCACCATCAGCTGCTTTTTTTAGTGCGTTGATGACGCGATCCCTCATTTCGAAAGCGGCTTTACGCGTAAAAGTTATGGCAATGATCTCTTCTGGGGTATTTGCCGTTGCCAGGAGCTTTAAATATCGTTGCACCAAAAGACTGGTCTTGCCAGAGCCAGCCGGTGCTTGGACAATAAAAGATTTGGCTGGGTCCAAAGCAAGCTTGCGTTGCTTGAGATCTGAAATTGGGGAGTTCATTGGAAATAATATTACTACATTATTTGAAAAAAAGCAGTTGGCTTTGTGGCTGGCAAACCGCGTATCTATGTGCACCACTTGATTGTGATGATTTTGTCTTGCCAAAGTAACCTTAATACCTCTGCTATATCCCCTTTGCTGCGCTGTATACTGCTAATATTATTACCGCATGCTTTGGTAGTGGATCGCTACGCAAAGTGTAGCTAGCAGAGGTATCCGGTTACTTTGGCCGTGCTATTGGCTCGTGAATTTAAAACATTAACATCTCTATGAGAGCAAAATTGATTTGTTTTGATCATTTATGGATAATGAATTGGGTCTTAATTATGGCAGATCCTAAAAAACAGAGAAGGAGGGTTTATGCTGAATAAACTGCAACTGAGAATCGGTTCTGAAGAGTTTGATGAGAACAATAAACTATTATTGGAGAAAATGCGCGATTATAACTTTTCTCGGGTTGGAACCTACGGCAAAAAAGAACCCTTATTTTTGGGATGTTATGACACTAACAATGAATTAGTGGCTGGATTGTCTGCTGGTTTACGCTGGGGCATGTTTTTTATTGATCTTTTATGGGTGAGCGAGAATTATCGCCACAAAAAGTTAGGCTCGAAGCTGCTAGCAGAAGCAGAAAAACAAGCGATTTTGAAGAATGAGATTTATATTCGTGTTAACACTGCGACATTTCAGGCCCTGGATTTTTATTTGAAAAATGGTTTTGAAGTTTTTGCAAAGCTACCAATTTTTGTTGAAGGACACAAAGATCAATACGATTATTATTTGGTAAAATATCTACACACCAGCCCAAACTCGCATTGCTTGCATACTTGAGGAGAAAGGGGGGATGGCTGAGCGTGGCCAGAGGCAAAATCGTTCGCGAGCCCAATCAAATTTTCGCGCCAATAAGCGATCAGCTCATGCCAATTGATGTTATCTCTAAAATTAGCTTCGTCGGTTGTTTTCAATCCAAATGCCAGCTCATCTAAACCAGGATTTTTAAACTTAATCGATTCGATGTTGATTTGTGCAAAGGCAAAACCTTGGGCCTCATCAACTGCCACACAATAAAGCGGTAGCTGTGGGTTTTTTGGGCGCCCCCCAAACCAATCAAAAATAGCCGGCAAACGCTTGCCAGTTTTGTAGTCGATTAATAACAAACTGCCATCGGAAAGCTTATCAATCCGATCAATCCGTAGCTTTATTTGGACTGGACCAAGCGCGGTTTGGATGGTTTTTTCTGTGGCAATTACTTCAAAAGAGGGCCTATTTTTTTCAATTTCTAACCAGCGATTTAATAAGCGGATTAAGCATTTTTGTTCAAGCTGGTATAAGGGTCGCGCTAAATTTTCCTTATTTAAAGCGTATTCCGCGCTTTTCCCAATTAAATCCTGTAAAGCTTCTTGGGCTAGCGCGCATAAATTTTGATGGGTTTTTATTTCTTGCCAAAATTTTTCAAGCGCCGCATGAATTAATATCCCGCGCTTAAGTTTGCTTACCCCGGGTTCTACTTGTTTAAACTCTTTTGCCGCCAAGCGAAATTCGGCAAAGGCGCGAAAAGGGCAGAGCGATTGAGATTCTATCAAGCGGTTACCGCCGTGTACTAGTTCATTCGGCATTAATGCTAAAGAAGTATCATCAATTAAACTTTCCATTTTTTTGCTAGAATAAATTAATTTTGCTCGAGGTGTAAATGGAGCCAAATTCAAGTCATCTATTGAGATTTCCGGGATATCTGCGATTAAAACGCTTGGCTCGACAAGGCGGTCTTCGGACAATTTTGTGTAGCTAAAAATCACTTCTTTGGCGCCGCTTTTAAATCGTTTGATAAGCGTTTCACAAAAATGTAATTCTCGTTCTGCTGACGAGTGTGGCATACCAAGCTTTTTTTGTAATTTGATAGGAATAAATGGGTTTGGGTTTGGAGCTGGCGGCCAGCTTTCTTGGTCTAATCCCATAACCCATAAGTGGTCAAATTTAATACCGGCTGCTTCAAGAGTGCCTAGAATATTTATTGGTACATCGATTCTGCTTTCTGGTTGAAATACAGTATGTCCGGCCAGATTGTATAAAATCTGCAGAGCTTGCTTATAAGTGATTTTCCCGGTAATTAAACTTGTTGTTGTAAACTCATGTAATAACTCAGTAAAACGTTTTATTGCTTTGTTTTCAGGGTCGGTTAGGTTCTTCTCACCGGGCCAACCCATTGTTTTTAGGATCTTAATAAATATTTTTATCCAATCTGAGTTAGATAGCTTTTTGTTTTTTGTTTGAACCAGGATCTTCGAAGTGTTTTGTAACCCGTTCATCAATAAGTTGATATTTAATAAGTGTTTTTTGGATAAAAGCTCTATAGTTGATAGGCTAAATTGCAATTGGTCAAGGTGGTTTAGTTGGAAGCCTAAAAGTGCCCTATCTGATTTTTCTGATTCTGCTCCAATAATGTACGGTGATAGTAAAATTTTGTTAATTATTGGCAAATTAAAAATTTCTGGTAATGACAATAGCTCTAGTGCACAGCCTATTATCGGTAAAGACCCTAAAAAAACACCAGCGGAAATATTTATTTTTTCAGTGTTACCAAATACCTCATTGAAAATTTGTATAATATCACTGCGCAAATTAGTTAAGTTTGTAACTACAATACCGATATTTTTATATTTATTAGAAGTAATTATTTTTTTTGCCCAATTAGCTATTGCTGTAATTTCATCGTGTTGCTTGTTGAAGCTCAATTTTTTATGTATTGAACCTGTGTAATTATTTGAATTACAATGCATAATTTCATTGTTTGATTTCTTTAGGTAATTAATCAATGACTTTAATTGTGGGTTGTATTCGTCAAAATCTGCGAAAGTAATTTTTAAATCATGAAGTTGTAAATAAGGAAGGATAAGTGACGGTAACTGGCAAGCAATGATAAAGTTTTGTTTTTTGCAATATTCTGTAAACTTTTTGCTTAATCGTTTGAAAACAATAATATCTTCTGTTTCATAAGCAGTCCACTTTGTATCATCGATCTGCCAATTAACTTTTAATTCATTAGCTTTTATTACAGTGTCAGCAATATTAATAAAGTCTTTGCCTAAAACCCATTCTATAACTTGTTGCCACAGCAACCGCTCCTGATGAGGGTTTAGCAATGTGCGATTATCTGGACATTCTTGCCAACAATTTATTAACCAGGCGGCTAATGGCAAAATTTTTTCGCTTCGCCAAGTAGTTAGATTGTTTTTATTAACTACCGAACTAGATTTGGTTTGTAGATATCGAGAAAGACGGTGGTTGGGGGTGAGTGTTATTGATTCCTTTTGCATTTTTTTGCACAACCTTGATCTTTTCAGAAAGCTTTAAGTTTTTTTGTTTTATCAGTGCGACGATTTTTCAAACACTTATATAACTATTTGAAAAAAAAGATATTTTTTTTGGGTCAAAATTTGCTCAATTTGTTGAGAGGGCAATATTTTCAGCGTCCGTAAGGAAAACCTCATAAAATATCCACAGAGTTATCCACAGATTTTGTGGGTAATTATATGGTTAAAAACATTTAAGGTTAACATAAGATAATTATGCTTTTTTATTTTTTTCTAACATGTATCCAACACCGCGGACAGTGATAATTGTGTTGTTACCAAATTTCTTGCGTAAGTTATGAATATGTACTTCAAGGGCATTGCTATCGATGTCATCGCCCCAACCGTACAAACTTTGGGTGATTTGTTCTCGCGCAAGCACGTGTCCTGCATTTTCCATAAGCATTTGCATCAATACAAACTCACGACGTGATAAGTCCACTGCTAGTCCTGATTTAAATACTAATCTTGTTGCTGGGTCCAGAGTAACATCACCAGCTGCAATGATTGGTCCAGAGCGAGATGTGGTGCGTCTTTGTATTGCACGAATACGAGCACATAATTCTTCTAGATCAAAAGGTTTTATAACATAGTCATCAGCTCCTGTGTCTAACCCTTTAATAAGATCGGTAATGTTATCGCGAGCGGTTAAAATGATAACAGGAGTGTCGATGTTTTTTAGACGTATATTTTTCAAGAGATCTTCGCCTGAAAGCTTAGGTAGCCCAAGGTCTAAAATTACCATATCGAAGTGTTCAGTTTGCAAAGAAGACCACGCGGCCATGCCGTTCTTTACCCAATCAACATTATACTGATATTGGGTTAAACCAGAACGTATGCCATCACCAAGCAGTTCATCGTCTTCAGCAAGTAAAATACGCATTTATTTCCACCGTTTTTATATATTATCAGCTGACTATTTTTACTAAAAAATAGCAAATTACAACAACTTTGAGAATTATACCTTATAATATTGGTATCTGCCAAAAAAATATAAAAATGTTGTAGATTTAAGCCCTATAGATCTATTTTCTTTATGCTGAGTTTTAATTCAGGAAAAGTCTAAAATTATATGATAAAGGCAGTTAATCATGAAAAAGGTATGTTACGCCATGAAAAATATGTGTTCAACCATTGGATATGGGCGAAATATGTATCGGTATTTAGACTTATCAAATAAGGTTTTTTCCACAAAACCCTTGCTTTTTTTAGAAAAATGTTTTAAAAGTGACACTGTTGTATGGGAACGTTCCCATACTACGAGTTGTATTGTAACGTTACGATATAAATGTAGATAGTAATTGGGGTTTGCTTTCGGCAAACAATTTTTTAAAATTTTTAGAGTAAAGGGATAAAAATGAAAAAGTTACTTCCAATAGTTTTAGTTGCTGCATCTTTTGCCTTGATTGGTTGTTCTGCTGAAAAAACAACATCAACAGTAGCAGGCACAGGTTACGATCAACCAAAAGAAAAATGTTATGGCAAAAAATGCTATCGTCATGGTAAGTTGGGTGTAGAGAAAACCACTAAAGACACTGCTAAGTAAGCTGTTTTATAGCGGTTAAAAACAAAAAGCCGGGGTTTCCCC
>CAZMGW010000010.1:4388-16684 GCA_964565935.1 uncultured Coxiellaceae bacterium | reverse complement strand
ATTCGTTCCGGGGGCTTTTTTATTGGGCCCAATAAAAAAGCCCCCGGAACGAATCTATTGATTTAGAATTGCATATGTCAAATCATTTGAATATTTCCCCTGGAACATCAGAAGAACGAGGTCTTCTTGATGAGAAAATTTTGGAAGTGTTTGTACATAAGCGTACTTTGGGTTGATGAGAAATATCGGTATTCTGGATTGGGTCATAGGCTTCTTGAAAAAGTAGAACAAGATGCTAAAGAGAAAGGAGGCTATTTAGCTCACCTTGATACTTTCGACTTTCAGGCAAAAGATTTTTATTTGAAGTACGGCTATGAGATTTTTGGTTAGCTAAATGATTGTCCGCCAGGCCATAAAAGGGTTTATTTGAAAAAATCTTTATAAAACAAACAGTTTTAGTGTTGTGGTTTATCTGGCGCCAGTTCAACTTGCTCAATACTATTAAAACGGCTAGATATTTTTTTGGCCGATTTATGAACCGCCTCAACATCGGCATGAGCTTGATCAATGTGTTTGGCTAGATTATCCATACGTCCTTGAAAACGTTCAAAATCCTTTCCTAATAAAATCAAATGTTCTTGAATGATATGAATCTGTTTGCGTGTTGCCGCATCTTTGATGACGGCGCGAGCTGTGGTTAAAATTGCCATTAACGTAGTGGGCGACACCAACCACACTTTAGAACGATGAGATAGTTCCACAAGATCAGGATAATTCCCATGAATCTCCGCAAACACTGATTCCGCAGGGATAAACATTATTGCACCATCAGATGTTTCTCCAGGAATAATATACTTTTCTGCGATGTCTTGAATGTGGTTACGAATATCGATGCGGAACTGTTGTTGTGCGGCAAACCTTTCGGTTTCGCTTAAATCCGGGTTGGATAATTTCTGATAATTTTCAAGGGGAAATTTTGCATCAATCGCAATATTATTGGTTGGTTCTGGTAAAAACAAAATGGAATCGACTCGTTTACCATTAGACAGAGTGTATTGCAGCGCAAAATTTTCTTGCGGCAAGACGTTATGTAGCAACACTGATAGCTGTACCTCACCAAATGCACCACGCGCGCGTTTATCGGCTAGAACCTCTTGTAAATTTATTATATTGCCAGAAAGGTCGGTGATCTTTTTTTGCGCTTCATCAATTAAAGCCAGCCGTTTGACCACATCGGTAAATGTTGCTGTGGTTTTTTCGAAACCTTCAGAAAGGCGGCGATCAACTTGCCCGCTGATTTCTTGCAATTTTGCATCAGTTGCTTGGGTTAATTTTTCAACACGCAAGCCAAGTTCAGAGGCATGATTGTTTAAAGCAACTGTAATTTGGGCGCGTACATCGCCCATGCCAGTTTGTATGCTTTCAATGATGGTTTTTAGGCCATGCAGTTGATGCTCGCTAAATTGTTGGCGCTGATCAAGCAATAAGCGCATGATGCTATCACGCAATTCGTTGTTAATGCGATCACGCTCATCAAGGCGGGTGAGCAGGGTGTTTGTAGCTTCTGCGTTTTGTGATTTGTGAAAAAACAACCATATTGCGATGGTTAGAGCAATGGTTACCGTTAATGCGCTAATTATTAGAATTATTGTCAACATATGGGGCGTTATTGTACCACATGCTGCCAGAAAACCATTAAGTTTGCGTTAAAGATGGGTGGTTATACAGGAAGCCTAATGTCGGGGGGGCAAAAGAAAATCCTTCTTTGAATACACTAACACAGGCATCAACTACTTTTGGATCATATAGCGTTCCTTTATGCTTTTTAATCTCAGCTAATGCTGCATCTATCCCCAAGGCGGCGCGATAAGGACGATGTGAACTCATGGCTTCTACAACATCAGCCACACCTATTATGCGACATTCTATACTAATTTTATTGCCTTTTAATTTATCTGGATAACCTGACCCATTTAATCTCTCGTGATGATGTAAAACAATATCCCTAATAGGCCATATAAAATCAATTTTCTTGACAATATCACCACCTATTCACCAAAGTTTACAAGAACATGACAAATATCCCGTAATAAATCCTTCTCATTTGTTGCATAAACCAACGTTTGATTAACCTGGGATAGGGCCATGATTTGTTTGTTTCTGGTATTTAAAAGGGTTTCTAAATCTAGACGCCTAGTGATGTCTCGGAAAAACCCAACTAAATATTTGCGATTGCCTATTTTGGTTACTTTAGCATTGATATCACAGAAAAATATTGAACCATCTTTGCGTAAGACTGGAATGTTTTCAGCAAGGCTGATTTTACCCGATGTTTGAAGCTGGACTTGTTTTTTTACATAAGAGAGTTTTTTGATGGGATGAATATCTACTACGCCTAACTTAAGCAGCTCTTCTAAGGAATAGCCTGTTATTTGGCACATCATAGGGTTGGCGAAAGTAAATTTTTGTGTTTTTATATCAACGGCGATGATGCCATCACCAGCATCTTCGAAAACACTTTTAAACTTATCGAGGTTTGTTTGCATTTCTTTTGTTTGCTGGGTAAGGGAGGATAGCGTTTTTTTATGCTCGATAATAAGATTGGCTAGTTTGGTTGAGGAGTATAGACAGGTTTTTTTTGCTTTTTTCGAGCTACAGGTTTGTTCATGGTTGTTTCCTTTTGACCGTCTAACTCGTCTAACTAATTGATGGGTTTATTGTCATCCTTTATTGAATTATTTGCAACGTTATCCATATTACAATAAACTGATAACAACATTTTATAAGCAGGCGAGGGTCGTATGTGGTACAAAAAGAAACCATCTGTTGATAATACGGAACAACACGGACAAACTGCGCAAAAACGAAAATTCGTGCCAAGAGCTGATCAATCGGAAAACTATAAAGAATTTTTAAAAATATTAATGCCTAGCTATGATGTTAAAAACGAGAAGGAAAATAGGCGGGTTGATCAACAACAACCAAGACTAAGTCGATAATCAAGGTATTTTGTCTAGAAAAAAATATTGAGCGGAAAAATCCGGTGTTTTGGTTGAGAGTCTATGGAGTATGTCAATGGTCAAAAATGATATTAATAACCATCAAAAAGACGATTCTATTGAAAGCGAATATAATGAAGAGAAGTCTTCAGAGGAAGCGCTAACTCCTACTATTGATGTTGCCAAAATGTATTTGCGCGAAATAGGTCATTCACCGTTATTGACGGCAAAAGAAGAAGTTGATTTGTCCAGAAAAGCCCAAAAAGGTGATGCAAAGGCGCGGCGAAAAATGATTGAAAGTAACTTGCGTTTGGTGGTTAACATCGCCAAGCATTATTTTAACAGTGGCATGGATTTTCTGGATTTAATCGAAGAAGGGAATTTGGGGTTGATGCGCGCTGTAGAAAAATTCGATCCAGAGCTGGGTTTTCGTTTTTCTACTTATGCAACCCGATGGATTCGCCAGATGATCGAGCGTGCAATCATGAATCAAGGGCGCACCGTACGCCTACCAGTTCATGTCGCTCAGGAGCTGCAGTCTTATCGTAAGCTTGCGCGTGAGCTTGCAAAAACTTTAGATCGCCAGCCTACCACTAACGATCTTACTAAATTTGTTAATAAATCAGCAGATGAGATTCAGCGTGTAATGAGTTTAGATAATAATACCGTATCGATTGATGCTCCATTATTTGGTGATGATAATAATGCTAGCTTTGCCGATTTTATGGCTGATGACAGTAATATTGACCCAGTGCAACAAATTCAGGATGATGCTGTTATTTGTTTGGTTGACCAATGGTTAAGTAAACTGGGGGATTTGCCGCGTGAAGTAATTGCTCGGAGGTTTGGTTTGTGTGGTTATGAAAAATCTACATTGAAAGAAATTAGCAAGGCGGTAAAAGTTAATTGTGAAAAAGTAAGACAAATTCAAAATTTTGGGTTGCGTAAATTGCGTAATATTGTAAGTAATTCGGGAATTTCACGCGAAGTTGTCGGATAGTAAAATTTAGAGGAAACAAATATGGCTAAGAATGTAGTAATTGTAGGGGCTCAATGGGGAGATGAAGGCAAAGGCAAGTTAATCGACTTACTAACTCAACATGCTAAAGCGGTTATTCGTTTTCAAGGTGGGCACAATGCTGGTCATACGGTTGTTGTAAATGGCAAAAAAACGGTTTTACATTTGTTGCCATCGGGTATTTTGCATGAAAATGTAGCCAATTATATTGGCAATGGTGTGATTTTATCGCCAAGCGCATTAGTTAGTGAAATTAAAGGCTTAGAAGAGCAGGGAGTGCCGGTGCGCAAGCGTTTGCAAGTTAGCGAATCGTGTGCTTTGCTCTTGCCATATCATGAGCTTATAGACCAAGCGCAAGAAAAAGCTTTGGGTGACAATGCTATTGGCACAACGCATCGTGGTATCGGGCCAGCTTATGTTGACAAAGTGGCTCGTGTTGGATTGCGCGCCAGCGATTTAAGGAATACAGAGAGTTTTATCGATAAATTTACTACAACTTTTGAATATCATAACTTTGTTCTGCAAAATTATTATGGGGCCCCAGCTTTAGATTTTAAAAAAATCTTGGATGAGGTTTTGGCTAATGCGGAGATTATCTGCCCACTTCTTACTGATGTTTCGGCCAAACTGCTTAGACATTATAAGAATGGTGATAAATTATTATTTGAGGGTGCCCAAGGAACGTTCCTTGATATCGACCATGGTACCTATCCATTCGTAACTTCTTCTAACACCATTGCTGGTGCGGCTTCAGTTGGTACGGGATTTGGGCCTCTTTATTTAGATTATGTTCTGGGGGTTAGCAAAGTTTATACTACCCGTGTTGGCGCAGGCCCTTTTCCTACTGAATTAAAAGATGATGTTGGTCAAAGACTTGCAGAGCGAGGCAATGAATTTGGTGCAACTACCGGTCGACCACGACGTTGTGGATGGTTAGATATTGCTTTGCTGCGACGTTCAGTTTTACTCAACAGTATTTCAGCTTTGGGAATTACTAAATTAGATGTGTTAGACGGATTAGAAAAAATAAAAATTTGTATTGGTTATAATCTGCATGGAAAGACTATTGATTTATTTCCTGGAACCATGGCTGATCTTAAGGATTGTGAGCCGATTTACGAAGAACTGTCAGGCTGGAAAGAATCTACGTTTGGTATTAGGTCATTTAATGATTTACCTGAAGCGGCTCAAAATTATCTCAAGCGTATTGAGGAATTGCTACAGCTGAAAATTGTTTTAATTGCAACAGGCCAAGAGCGAGAAGATACTATAATTTTAGACAATCCATTTGCTTAATACCTGGTTTTTAGAAACAGCATCCGCCTTCTTAACTGCCGAGGAGAGGACTCGAACCTCCACAGGGTTTCCCCCACAAGTACCTGAAACTTGCGTGTCTACCAGTTTCACCACCTCGGCGTTTAAGAAGGCAGAAGGCTTTTTATTTTTGTAAAACCACTTTTACAGTTTATCACAACCATGTTTTTCATAAAGACGCATCATTTCGGCGCTTTGTGTTGGCGAGGCAGCGCTTCCTGGTGATGTTGATACGGTATTAAAAATAAGGTTGCGCTTTAGTTCTGAACAAAGTTGTTCTTGAGGGGTCGGTGGGTTTGCAGGGGCTTTTAGATAAGAGCAGCCATACAGCATTGGGGCTAACAAGAGTAACGCGCAATATTTTTTCATTCTATGGTCCTTATATAATTATAAATTTGTAGCATGATACCACATGTAATTGGGTTAATTGTATATAATTTATTTGCAAACACAGCCCATCATCGCTGGTTGGTTAAATGCGGAGGCGGCATTTGCGTTTGGATTGCCTGGGTGGTATGGGTTTATTGGGGTTTTTAATTTTGAACAAATTGATTCAGGACAAAGTTGTTTTTGAGAAGGTAGTGGCTTTTCAGGAATCTTTGAAATCGTATAAGAGCAGTTGCTGCACAACATCACTTGTTTTTTAAATGGGGCAGAAGTTGCTTTTGTGTTTAAGTCAAATGAGGGGTTGTGAGCTGAATTCATGTAATAGTCTGGACAAGGCATTTTTGGGGGGTCTGGATTTGTAGAGCAGCCACACTGCACTACCGCCAATAAAATCATTATGTAAAATTTTTTCATTTCATGGTCTCAATAGTTATTTTTATCTCATTTCACATTTTAAAGCTTGTGTCTATCGAATTTTCGATTGTATCGCCGTTAAAATACCGCGTAATATGTTGATTTCGTTTTTTTGCGGTTGCGCGCGATTGAAGAGTAATTTTAGTCTCGATAGCACCTTGCGTGGATTTTTTAAGTCCAAAAATTTAATTTCGGCCAACAGCTGTTGTAGATGTAGATAAAATAATTGCTGCTCTTCAGCGCTAGCTAGGTCTGGTTCGCCAGCGGTTGTGGCTGGGGCGCAGTGTTGGGTGGCCATTTTGATTTCGTATGCAATTAATTGAGCAGCAGCAGCGAGATTGAGCGAGTAGAAATCAGGGTTGGTTGGGATGTGTATTTGATAATTGCACAATTCTAGCTCTTCATTGCTAAGTCCATTATTTTCGCGGCCAAACACGATTGAGGTGGTGTGGGATTGTGATTCTTTGACAATGAGCTGAGCTGCCTCACGCGGATTAAGCGTAGGTAATGATAGGGCTCGTAGTCTGGAGCTGGTACCAAACACCAAGCGCGATTCTTTTAAAGCGTCGACAAGCGAAGAGGTTATAACTGCGCTTGCTAAAATATCATCTGCTCCGGCGGCTCTGGCAGTGGCATCGACGTGTGGGAATGATTTGGGATTAACTAGGTATAAATTGCTTAAGTCCATGGTTTTCATGGCACGGGCAACGGCACCGATATTGCCTGGATGAGATGGATTTACTAATACTATGCGAATGTTTAAATTCATTTGTGCAATTATACGCTTAAAATGTTGTTTGACTAAAATTTTTTGATTAATTAGGGGTATCAATTTGCTGCTGATGATAAATATATTGTTTAAGCTTAGTGGTTCAGGAAAGTTAATGCTAATAGAAGTTAATTCTTGTCGGTTTGGGGGAATGGGATTGGTGGATTTGACTTACCATGCATTTGGGTTTAATCCAATAAAAGCCTATTTTGACAATTTCTCTTCAAACTGGGAGGAGATTTGGTCTTAGAAGTTTGATAGTGGTCAATATTTCAATGAATGCAAATAAGCTTTAGGTGTTATTTGTTGCAGGAAAACTTAAAACAAACTCAGTATATTTGCCTGTTTTAGAGTTGCAAGTAATATCACCATTGTATGAATTCATAATTGTTTTACAAAATGCCAGCCCTAAACCCGCTCCATCTTTACTGGTGCTGCTGAATTGTTGAAATATAGAATCAAGCATTTTAGGTGGGATGCCGGAGGCGGTGTCTCTAAAAATTAGGTGGTTTGAGTTTTTATCGGTGCGCAAGCTGATATAAATTTTACCTCGCTCTGTTTCTTTAATAGCTCTTAACGCATTTTTTATTAGATTAAATAACACATGTTTGGTTAATAAATAGTTGCCCTCATAGATAAAGTCTTTGTTGGCTGCGTCATCCCAAACTATAGCTTTATATTCGTCATTGTAAAAAGGATATTCTTGAATAGCCTCATTAATACAGGATTTGATAGAGTATGGTTTTAGTTTCGTATCGCTGGCGTTATTAGTATGGAAAATATTACGCAGCTTAACTAATAGCATGTTGATAATATTACTTGCGCTTTTGATGGCGAATTTAATGTTATTGATAAGTTCCTTAATCTTATTGACTTGCTCTGTTTTGTCGGAAGATGTCAGGGTTTTATCAAATTCCAGCTGCAAGCGATCAATGTTTATTCCGATAATTGATAATGGAGTTCGTATCTCATGCGCTATGCTTCCCGATAAAGTTTCAACCGCTTGAGAAATCTGGTCAAAAACCTCTTTGTCTTTTTGTTTTTGCAGTTGTTCTGCTTTTTTGCGGTCTGTTATGTCTACTGAAACTCCTATGATGCCAATAATTTCCTCAGTTGCTTCATCGTAAAGAGGGGCTTTTGTTGATAGGTAGGTATGTTTTTGACCATTAGCTAATAAGCCAGTTTCCTCAGTCTCATATATGGTGTCATTTTTAATTACGAATTCGTCTGCTTGGCGTAGTTTTTCAGCAGCATCTTTCCAAACTAACTCATAATCAGTTTTGCCAATAATATCTTTACGTTCCATGCCGGCCATTTCAAGCATGTATTTATTGCAGCCCAAAGTTTTGCCGGACTTGTCTTTCCAATAAATGCTGGCTGGGATGGCGTCTATTATGGAGAGGAAATTTTTGAATTGGTTTTTTGTATTCATTGTATATATCTTTGATTAAGGGTTAGACTTTTCTTGTTAATAGTCTGGATATAAATCTTCGAAAATTATATCAGGTTCTTGTGCAGCAAAAAACCGATTTCGGTTTATCTGTGTAAAGTTTTTTAAACAAAATATAAGCTTGTTTTATCGATTATGTAAAATAATTAATAAACAAACACCTACCCAGGTTTTTCTCCTGTATAGCGCTATTTTTATTTTTTGCTAAGCTGAGCGCGCTTCATTTATTTATTAACTAATCAACTGGGGGGTAAATATGTTTGTGTTACGTAGTTTGGTTGTTGCGTTAGGGTTGTTAGTTTGTGTGTCTGCTGCAAATGCTGCTGATAGCCAAGTAGCACAACCGCAGGAATTGGCCCAGGTGGTCACTGCAGAAAAGAATGCTACTAAGCTGGTGAATATTAATTCTGCTGATGCCGAAACTTTACAAAAAGTAAAAGGCGTTGGTAAGAAAAAAGCACAAGCTATAGTTAAGTATCGCAGCAAAAAGGGGCTTTTTAACTCGGTTGAGGATCTGCTGAAGATCAAATGCCGGGGTGTAAACCAAAAGTGGTTGGATAAGGTTAGCAAACTTTTAACTGTGTGATTATTATCCCCTGGGTCGGTTTACTAGCCCAGGGGATAAACAGTGATCAGTTAATAGCCTTATTTACGATCTCGTAAACATTTTTTGATGGTTTTGATTCTTGGTTAATTCTTATTAGTTGCCCTTGTAACAGCTGTTGGCGCTTTGGATCGAGGTTGCTTCCTTGTGTTAAAGGAGTGACAATTCTTGCAGCTAGTTGAGGGTTAAATTTATCGATAGTCAAAACTTGATCAGCTAAAAACTTGTACCCTGCGCCAGTAACATCGTGAAAGTTAACATGGTTATTTTCACAAAAAGTGCGAACTAATGCATAAACATTGTTAGGGTTTTTAATGTTGAATGCTGGATATTGAATTAGTTTTTGTACCCGTTGTAATGTTCCTGGAAGCTTAATGGTGGCATTGAGGGCTAACCATTTATCAACCAGATTTGGTTGCTCTTGCCACCGTGGGTAATAGCTTTCAAGAATATGTTCCCGTTGCGGATAAGTAGAATTAGAGAGTGCAGCAAGAGCAGCAAGGGTATCTGTTAAGTTATCTGCTTGTTCTAATTGCTGTAAGCAGACATCAAAAACTTCAGGGGTATTTAGGTGCATTAAATAGTAGAGACATAAATTTTTAAGGCTGCGCTTGCCGATGGAAACAGCGCTGAGATCATACGGCCTGGCTGCGCAACTATTTTGGTAAGCCTCAAGCAGTTCATATTTTAATGCTTTTGCCAGTTCCACTTTCATGAATTCGCTAACGGCGTGTATGGCTTCAATATCGATTTTTTGTGACGCCTCGTGCAGATAGCTTTCAGTTGGTAGTTGAAGCATCTGTGCGGCAAGTGCCGGATCAAATTTGTTATTGCTGATTACGGTTTTGCAGGCTTGTGCCAGAGTTTGCGGTAGGGTAAACGTTTGTTTGGCGTCAAAATTCTCGACCAAGCGCAAGGCGATGTTGGTCATTAGCTGTTGGCTGGCATCCCAGGCGTTGATTGGGTCTTGATCATGGCACATCAATAGCACCAACTCCTCGTCGCTATATTTATGTTCGATTTTTATTGGTGCAGAGAAGCCCCGTAGTAGCGAAGGAGTGGGTTTACTGGTGAAGTTAGGAAAAGGAAAAGTCTGTTCGGTTTGATTTATAATTAGGGTTTCAGTTTGGGTGTTCTCGCCGTTTGTGCTAACTAAACCAATTGAGAGGGGGATGTGGAGTTCTTTTTTGGTGTTATCCAATTTTTGTTTTATTTTTAAGGTGTAGATATTGTTAGCAAACTCATCAGTGATGGTTAGGGTTGGAGTCCCGGCTTGGTCATACCAAAGTTTGAATTGTGTTAAGTCTGTTTTGGTAATAGATTCAGCGGTCTGCAAAAAATCTTCGATAGTAACCGCTTGCCCATCGAATTTAGTCAAAAATTCTTGCATGGTGTGTTGAAAAGTTGCTTTGCCAAAAATGGTGGCTAGCATGCGGGCCACTTCAGCGCCTTTCTCGTATATCGTTACTGTATAGAAATTATTCACTTCGATGTACGATTGCAGTCGTATTGGATGGGAGAGGGGGCCGGAGTCCTCAGCAAATTGCTTGGTGCGCATCAGCTTGATCGAGTTGATGCGGTTTATGGGATAGCCATGAACTTCTTCCATGAAAAGCTGTTCGCGGACGCTAGTTAACCCTTCTTTTAGTCCGATCTGAAACCAATCACGGCAAGTTGCCCGGTTTCCGGTCCAATTGTGGAAGTATTCGTGAGCTACAACTGATGTTACTCTATTGAAATCTGCATCAGTAGCTGTGCTGGGCGAAGCTAACAAGCAACTGCTATTAAAAATATTTAAGCTTTTGTTCTCCATGGCGCCAAAATTAAAGTCATTGATAGCTACGATCTGATAGATGTCTAAATCGTATTCCAAACCAAAAGTTTGTTCCTCCCAAGCCATCGCTTGTTTTAACGAGGCCATGGCGTGATGGCATTGATCCAATTGTCTGGTCTCCGTAAATATACGCAGAGTGACTTTGCGTCCAGATGTGGTGGTGTAATGATCTTCAATTTGCCCGAGATTGCCCGCTACTAAAGCAAACAGATAAGCAGACTTGGGGAACGGGTCTTGCCAAGTAGTGCTGTGTAGGTTGTTTGATAGGTCGCTTGTGGCAATTAGATTGCCATTTGAGAGTAACACCGGATATTTGGTTTTATCTGCGATGATGGTTGCTGTGAACTTGGTTAAAATGTCAGGGCGATCAATAAAATAAGTGATATGACGGAAACCGTGCGGCTCATTTTGGGTGCAAAAAATATTGTTGCTTAAATATAACCCGCTTAAGGTAAAATTTTTATCAGGATGGATCTTTACTTGAGTTTCTAAAACAAAATTGTCGGGAACCTGAAAGATGGTTAAATTTTCAGGCGTTGTTTGATAGTTGTTAGTGGCCAGTGGAGTCCCATCTATCTGAATGGCTTGCAAATCTAAATTTACGCCGTCGAGCATGAGCGATTTGTCATTGGTTGTGGCGGCAGGATTACGTTTAATCCATAATTTGGTATCAACCAGAGTCTCTTTGGGGTCGAGGGTGAATTGTAATTCGGCTGATTCAACCAGAAAGTCAGAAGGAGTGTAGTCTTTTAAGAATATGGTTTGAGGCGCATTATTTTTCATCGGTTTCCCATAAGCATTTTTTTGCGTTTTTTTTAATTATAGCTAAGAAGTCTTCGTGGGCTTTTATTTCATCAGTGTTGGCGCTTATGATAGGTAATGGTGATCTATCTTTGTTGTTTTTTTGGGTTAAGGCCATGGTTGCTTCATCAGCCAAATTAAATTCGTCATCGCCAAACAGACTTACCTGACCGCCCGTCATCAGCAGGTACACTTCAGCAAGTAACTTGGCATCTAGCAGGGCGCCATGGAGGTTACGAGCGCTTAAATCAACCTTATAGCGTTTGCACAATGCGTCTAAAGTGTTTCGTTGTCCAGGGAACATTTTGCGGGCCAAAGCCAGGGTGTCGAATACGGTTGCGTAGGCATCCAATGATTCAGCGTTTTTAGCTAAAAGTCGTATTTCGTGGTTGATAAAACCGATATCAAAACTGGCATTATGCGCAATTAATTCAGCTCCGTTGATAAAGCCCAAGAAATCATCCAATACATTAGCAAAAGTTGGTTTGTCACTTAAGAATTCGTTGGTGATGCCGTGTATTGCCAAAGCTTCGGCTTCAACTTCGCGCTGGGGGTTAATGTAGCGATGAAAATTGTTGCTAGTAAATTGACGGTCAATTAACTCAACGCAGCCAATTTCGATGATGCGGTGACCTTTTTCTGGTTCAAGACCTGTGGTTTCGGTGTCGAGAATTATTTGTCGCATAAATAAAAAACCTTATAATAAACACATTGGATTCGATTGTTTCATGTTTGATCGGTAGGCGCAGGCTTTAGCCTGCTAATT
>CAZMGW010000010.1:0-4356 GCA_964565935.1 uncultured Coxiellaceae bacterium | reverse complement strand
GCTAAAGCCTGCGCCTACCGTTCTGATTGCCTTTAATGTTATTAGAGTATCCGATTGCGATCCCTGTTTTTAAATCAAATCATCAATCGCTTGGTTAGCCAATTGATCGGCTAGTTCATTTTCCTTGTGGCCACTGTGTCCTTTGACCCAGTGCCAGCTAATTTTATGTCGCTGCGTAATTGTATCTAGTTGTTGCCATAAATCCATATTTTTCACTGGTTTTTTGTTGCTGGTTTTCCAACCACGCTTTTTCCATTGAATTAACCATTCAGTAATGCCATTACGCACATATTGTGAGTCGGTAGTAACTTTAATTGTGCAGGTTTTCTTTAAGGCTTCAAGCGCTTTAATAACCGCAGTTAGCTCCATGCGATTGTTGGTGGTTAGTGTTTCAGCGCCTTTCAGATGTTTTTCATGTTTGTCGTAACGTAAGATGGCCCCCCAGCCTCCAGGGCCAGGGTTGCCGCGACATGCGCCATCGGTAAATATTTCTACAGTTTGTTGTTGCATTGACTTGTTCTTGTTGTTGGTTTGGGTAATGCTTTAGCAGTTTTAAAGTATTTTGCAAGTGATAACAGGGGTCTAATTGGGGTTAATGGAGCAACTGTTTTTTGGGCGACAATCATGTAACTTGCCCCGCAATAGGGCCAAAAAATCTGGCCTAAGCCTTCCATGAATAGTAATTTCTCTGGATTATTATTGGGTGGGCGAAAGTAAAAGGTTTTATAATCGCCAATGCTAAAACCGATTTTAGACAGCCACTTACGCATGTGTCCCGGGCCAATCCAGTTGCCAGACCAAGGGGCTTTATTGGTTTTTTTCCATGGAGAAGTTAGGCCCCAAAGGCTGTATGGGTTAAAACCGAAAATTATCACATATCCATTGGGCATTAGTGAGGTGTAAATTTCTTTGAGTATTGCTTTTGGATTGCTGGCAGATTCAAGAATGTGGAATAGAACAAAAGCATCAATGCTTTCGGGTAAAAAGGGGAGTTCGTCTAGCTGGCATTGAACTGTGAGCGAGCCGTTGATAGGGGCTGCACTATAGGGATTGACAATAATGCGATTATTAATGCGCGATGCCGCCAAAATTTCATTATTGTCGGTTGGTCCACCTATTTGTGCAATATAGTAGCCAAATATTTGAGGTAAAACATCAGCCAAGCCAACCAGTTCAGCCTTTAATAAAGCCGCTCCGAGCGGTGTTTGGTACCATTTATTTATGGCAGAAATGGTTGATATTTCGCTCATGATGTTTATGTGGGTGTTAATTATTGGTTAAGTGTAATTAAAGTTTTAAGAAGGGTAAAGGTAATTTGCGGGATAATGGTTGCCGAGAGGCACACATTGCTGCGTAGTTAGCTGTATAAGTCACGATCCGATATGACTTTTTAACCGCTTAGCGATGGCTCGAGTTCATGCTATAACCATTCTGCAACCTTGCGCAGGTCTTGTTTATCCGACAAAATAATTTCACTAATTACCACAATTGCGGCAACGTGTATCTCTGGTCATCCTGCCTAACCCCAACCATATTAAACCACATTTTCCGCGGCTGTTGGATTAAGCTGCTAGCTATCGTTGCAATCTCTTGTGCATTTTGGTTGCCCGATGCAAACAATTTATCAATCGTTTTCATTGTAGTGTCTCGTATTGTTGGAACACCCGAATGAGCCCATTCATCAACCAATTTTATTGCAGTAACATTTGCCCCTGATTTAGCTGATAAAGTCCATTCAGTAATCACCCCTGCTGCGATATTTCGTATCCATGGAGCATAAGATACAGCCCATTTACGAACCACCCTTTCCGCAGCGGCTTGTGCTTGTGGTTTATCGGAGTTAGTTATTGCTGCAATAATTACTCTTGTTGCGATGTTTTGTGCCTCTGGGTTATCCGAACCAACCATTTCGTTAATTATACTTATTGTGGTGTCCCGTACAGATAGGTTATCCGATGCAATCCATTCACCAACCCACAATGCAGCAGTATGCCGTACCTTTGGTTGAACTGATTTAGCCATGCAACCTACCGCCCCTGCCACAGCATCTTGTGTCCTTCGGTTATCCGACCCAGCCATTTCATAAACCACATTTTCCGCGGTATGCCTTGCTTCTCGGTTATCTGACACAACCATGTCACTAACCATTTTTGTTGCGGTAGCTTGCAATACAGGATCATCCGATAATGCCCATGCATTAACCACCGTTGCCACGGCGTTTTTTGCCTCTCGGCTATCTTTCTCCGCTAATTTAATAACCACCTTTGCCGCGGCCTCTAGCTCCTTTGGTTTAAACAACACAGCCAGCGTAAGAACCACTCTTTTTGCGGTGGCGTGTGCTTTTTGGTCCTTCTCCCTCGATACAAGCATTTCACTAATCACTTTTGCTGCTAAATTCTGTGCCAACGGGCCACCAGATACAACCATCCCCATAAGTAATTCTACTGCAGTGTTTTGTGATTTTGGGTCCTCCGATACAACTACACCTCTAATTATGTTTGCTGCGGTAGCCCGTGTAAATGAGTTATCCGAGTTAGCCATTTCGCTAACCATGTCTTTTGTTTTTGGATAGTCCGATACAAGCATCTCAATCATTTTTTTTACTGCGGCAGCCCGTGTTTTTAGATTATCCGATACAACCATCTCCCTAAACCCCCTTAACGTAGTGTCTTGTGCTTTTGGTGTATCTGAAACATCCACAGGCGCGTTTTTTGTGGTGATTTTTGGTATAACTTTTTTACTAGGCATGCTTGTCACAGCAACTTCTGTTCTTGTGGCATCCGACACGGCTGCTGCTTCGGCAGCAACAGCTTGTGCCTCTGGGCTAGATAATTCAGTCTTTCCGCTAGACACACTTGTTGCAGTAACTTCTTCTTTTGGTGCATCCGACGCAATTTTTTCATTAATCACAGTTGCTGCAGTGGCTTGTGCTTTTTGATCCTTCGGCATAAACATTTGCATAAACTTTCTTACCGTATCATCCTGTGTCACTGGGGCATCCGACACAGCTGCTGCTTCGGCAGCAGCAGCTTGTATCCCTGGGCTAGATAATCCAGTCTTTTCACTGGGCATACTTGTTGATAAGAGTTCTGCTTTCGGCACAACCTTTTTATTAACTACTCTTGATGCGGTGTTTCGTACATTTGGGTTAGTAGATTTAGACCATTCCTTAAAAAGTCTCGTTGCAGTATCCTGTACCTCTTGGTTAAGCGACTCAAACATTAGACTAACCGCTCTTGCCGCGATGTCTCGTGCCTCTAGGTTATCCGACCCAGCCCATTCATTAACTAATGTTGTTGTATCATACCGTACCTCTTGGTTAAGCGACTCAAACATTAGGCTAACCACTCTTGCTGCGGTGGCGCGCGCTTTTTGATCCTTCGGCATAAACATTTGCATAAACTTTCTTACCGTATCATCCTGTGTCACTGGGGCATCCGACACAGCTGCTGCTTCGGCAGCAGCAGCTTGTATCCCTGGGCTAGATAATCCAGTCTTTTCACTGGGCATACTTGTTGATAAGAGTTCTGCTTTCGGCACAACCTTTTTATTAACTACTCTTGATGCGGTGTTTCGTACATTTGGGTTAGTAGATTTAGACCATTCCTTAAAAAGTCTCGTTGCAGTATCCTGTACCTCTTGGTTAAGCGACTCAAACATTAGACTAACCGCTCTTGCCGCGGTGTCTCGTGCCTCTAGGTTATCCGACCCAGCCCATTCTCCAATCCACGATTCAGCAACAGAACATGCCCTTGAGGATGATGATCTAGCCATGTCACTAACCACACTTACCGCAACATCTTGTGTCTTTCGGTTATCCGACTCAGCCATTTTATAAACCACACTTTTTGCGTTGGCACGTTCTGTTTGGTCCGCCGACATAAGCATTTTACTAATCCTTTCTGCTGCAGTAGCCCGTGTCTTTGGGTCAGTCAACACAGCTTCACTAACTACGCTTACCGTAGTGTCTTGTGCTTTTGGAGCATCAGGCACAACTTTTTCACTAACCGCACCTATTGCAGTAAGTTCTGCTTTTGAGACATCCGACGCAGCTGTTTCACCAACCTTTTTTGCAGTGGCCGCAGTGGCTTCAGATTTTGGAGCATCCGACACAGCTGCTGCTGCGGCGGCTTGTGTCTCTGGACTAGCTGACCCAACCCATCCCTGAGCCATTTGTGCTGCAGTAGCTTGTGCTTTTGAAACAGCCGACTCAATCATCTCACTAACCAAGTTTAACGCAGTATCTTGTGCTTTTAGTTTATTCGAAACAACCTCAAGTGCGCTTGTCACGGTTGCTTCTGTTTTTGGAGCGCTAGCTGGCGCAACTTCTTTCCCAGCCACACTTGTCGCAGCGCC
>CAZMGW010000009.1:0-43085 GCA_964565935.1 uncultured Coxiellaceae bacterium | reverse complement strand
ATCATTTTGGCACTTTAGATGCCGTTTAGTAAGAGGGAGTCCATATCATTGCGACCCGCAAACAACGCTGGTCTTAGGCTGGGCTGGTGAAGCCTTTTGCTCCTGCGGAGCTACTAATGTTTAAAAATCATCTTTTAAATTCGGATTGCAACAGCCCCACAACGTGATTTTTGGCCATAATTTCTAATTTTTTCATTTTTTTTATTTCACATCCTCCAAAGTCATTTAAGAATTCCTTAATAAAGGCCTGCTAAGTTGATGGAGGTATTTATTAAAAAAGAGTAGAACATAAAATGAGAAAACTAATCAAATTAACTTTTATCGCGCTAATGTGTTGTGTCTCTCTAGGCTTTGCAACAGGAGCTTGGGGTGCGCCGCCAGAAGAAGAATATGCCGCAGCAGTAAGCCTTTTTCAGGAAGGGGGAAAAGAGCAAGAGGCGATTGATTTTTCCCAGCAGTTTATTGACACAAATGATTCGTGGCTTCAAGACAACCCAACGCGCCACGCCGAAATCCTCTATTCCCTCGGGATGGCCTATTTTCAGGCGGAGAGATATCAAGACGCAATTGCCGTTTTAGACCGTGTTATTGCGGAACACGGGACATGGCTTAAATGCCATCAAGAAGAGAGCGCAAGAATCCTTTATTATCGTGGAAAAAGCCTGTTTGAACGAAGGCTTTATTCTTGCGCTTCTGATAGCTTCTCCAAGCTGATTAAAAAACATAAAAAGTGGCTTGAGGCCAATCCAGAGATATCAAGAGAGGTGAAGGGGCTTTGTAAAGAAACACAGAAATTTCATAAAAAAGCCAAGAGATTTAAGAAAAATGGGGTCTGTTTTGTAGAGGGCTTTGCGGTTGTCGAAGAAGGGCGGCGAAGGGAAATAGGGGTCGTAGAAGATGTAGGCGCTTTTGGCGGAGACGATGAGTTAGGCTTTTTAGCAGATGGGCCGGGCGATGGTTTTGGCGAAAGAGTTGTAGAAACTTGGGAAGCGTGTTCCAATCCTATTTCGTGTGCCTCCGAAGAAGCTTCTAGGGAAAAAGTTAGTGTGGGCCCCTATGTTGTTTCGGTTGCCTCTCGATAAAAAAGGCATTATTTTGGCTTTCAACAGGAAGAATAAATCAAGCGCCAAAAAGCAGAGCTGCTTATCTAAGCCGGCGAAGTCGCTTCCCGCCGGCGATAAAAATTTTCTTCGGTGAGATGAAACAGCAGCAGTTTGCAGGCAATGGTACCGTTGAAAAACCCGTATTGTTTGTATGAATGAATGCCCAGGGCTTTTCCTAGCTCTGGGTTACCCGCGAGCATCGCCATTTCCCAGTTTGAAAAGCGCTCGCGTAAAACCGCGCCAAAATCACGATAAAATTGAGTTAAATCACCGGGTCCAGTTAAGCGCTCGCCGTAAGGCGGATTGGTAACAATTATTCCGTATTGGTTGCCGTGATGAGTCGGTGGCGTAAATTTATTTACTTCTTTGACCACCACATCAATCGTGTTTTCTAAGCCAGCATCGGCAATATTGCGGCGGGCAATGCCGACCATTTTTGGGTCGGTGTCATAACCGCGAATTTCTGCTTTCAGCTGTTGCGCGCCAGCCTTGCGTCGCTCTTCAGCCTCTTTCCGCAACTCTTGCCAAATTTGTGGCGCATGATGCAGCCATTTGCTGAAACCAAAATTTTTGCGCAATAGTCCCGGCGCATAATCCTGCGCCATCATCGCGCCCTCAATCAAAATTGTTCCCGAGCCGCACATGGGATCAAGCAGGGGCTTGCCTTGCTTGGCAAATTCAAGCCATTTGCTGCGATATAAAATTGCTGCGGCTAAATTTTCTTTTAGCGGGGCTGCGCCCGCTTCTTCTCGATAGCCACGCTTATGCAGGCTTTCGCCGGACAAATCGATGCTGATGGTTGCGGTTTCGTGATAAAGATAAACGTTGATGCGCAGATCTGGATCGTCTTTGTTGATGTTGGGCCGCGTGCCGGTGCGTTCGCGAATTTGATCAACGATGGCATCTTTAACTTTAAGCGCGCCAAAATGAGAATTTTTTATTGTGGAAGAAACTCCTGAAAAATCAACAACAAAACTGTCGGTGGAGCGCAAATGATCCAACCATTTTATTCGCCGCACGCCGTCGTATAAAGCAGCTGCATCCGCGGCGTTAAATTCAGCCAAAGGCAACAAAATACGATTGGCCAAACGGGACCACAGGCACGCCCGGTAAGCAAAAGCCAAATCGCCAGTGAACTTCACGCCAGCAACGGTTTGCTTGGTGCTTTTTGCGCCCAACGAGCGCAGTTCGTCTTCAAGCAACCCCTCAAGGTTTTTAGGACAGGTGGCAAAAAATGTTGTTGCTGAGATCATTGGATTGTTTATAGCAGTATTGTTGTTGGGATTCAAGGCGATACGCCATTTTGGCCCTAAATTTTTTTTGCAATAATTCTTATTTGTTGTACAATTGTATTATATTTAATAAAAAGCAGATCATAATCAAATCAAAAGAGGATAATAAAATGCCACAACTGTCTTTCTTAAAGAAAAAAGAGAAAAAAGAGATAAAAGAGATAGATGCACCCACAGATTTTAGGAAAGAAGCTGGGCGTGATCTTATATCTTTTGAAATGGTGATTAGAGGTGCTTTTCCTGAGATTGAAAATGCGCCCGAAACTGTGCAGGAGATGGCTACGTTGCTAGAAAAATATCGTACGGGTGGTGCAGATCCAGCAAGGGTTTTAACCACAATGAAGGAAATAAAAGAGCAGACTGTTGCCATTAGGAATGATCCTGAGGCTAAAACATTGTGGAAAGAGCTCGATACAGCCGAAGACGTGTGTAGTAAATACATCAAAACCCATAGTACAACACAAGCGCAGGTTGCCAGGGGTTCCAAACCACCATCACCACTGGCCGAGGCACTAAAAAAGAAGATGGCAGAACGACAATCTCGCGAGAGTCCGAAGATATAATATAGATAATGGGTTTGCATTGTTATGCTGTAATGCTTTTTTGGTTGCATTTGGGGAGAAGGCAACTTCTCCCCATTTTTTTGTAACAAGCAAAACCGTTTTTTAGCCTTTTGTTTTTATCAGTTATTTCTGGTCCCCTGCTGTTTAATTCCCTAAAAGAGCAACCAGCCTATTTAAGTTGTCGCCAACCCAAAATCCTTTTATTATACCGCGTATCTTGATAAATTGAGGACCGAGACGGCGGGATCCGTTTTGAATCCGGTAGCCGCAGGCTTTAGCCTGCGAAAATTAGAGCACGATCTTGGCAACGCAGACTGAGTTGTGTCTACCGGAACACCCTGCCCATCGAAATAAAAATTAATTCCAAGAAGAGAAAATTTATGCCCGCAGCAGTAACAGCACTTGCCAATATCGAACAGCAGCCATTAAAAGTTTTTACTGAGAAGGCGTATCTTGATTATTCAATGTACGTTATTTTAGACCGTGCCCTGCCGCATATCGGCGACGGGCTAAAACCGGTACAACGTCGCATTATTTACGCGATGTCTGAACTGGGCCTAAAAAATACCGCTAAGTTCAAAAAATCCGCACGCACGGTCGGTGACGTTTTGGGTAAATATCATCCGCATGGCGATTCGGCCTGTTACGAGGCGATGGTGCTGATGGCTCAAAATTTTTCCTATCGCTATCCGCTGGTTGATGGTCAGGGCAACTGGGGATCGATGGACGACCCAAAATCGTTCGCTGCGATGCGCTATACCGAATCGCGCCTTACTCCGTATGCTGAAGTTTTGTTGCGCGAACTCGAACAGGGGACTGTTAATTGGGTTCCGAATTTTGATGGTACTTTGTCAGAACCAAAGTTAATGCCTGCGCGCTTGCCCAATGTGTTGCTAAACGGAACCACCGGTATCGCCGTTGGTATGGCGACTGACATTCCGCCGCACAATTTACGCGAGGTTGCTGCCGCATGCGTTTTGTTGCTTGATAATCCAGATGCGACGCTCGCGGAGGTTGGCAAGCTCATCAAAGGTCCTGATTTTCCAACGGGCGCCGAGATTGTCACCCCAAAAAATGAAATTTTAGAAATGTATCGTACGGGTAACGGCTCGATAAAAATCCGCGCGGTTTATAAAGAAGAAGACGAAGAAATAATAATCACCGCGCTGCCCTACCAAGTTTCTGGCGCCAAGATTCAAGAGCAAATCGCTGCGCAAATGCAGGCGAAGAAGCTGCCGATGGTGGTTGATATCCGCGATGAATCCGATCATGAAAGCCCAACCCGAATTGTCATCGTTCTGCGCTCTAATCGCGTTGACAAAGTGGCTCTCATGGCACACCTTTTTGCCACCACAAATTTAGAAAATTCCTACCGAGTAAATTTAAATATTATTGGTACCGATGGTAAGCCGCAAGTTAAAAACCTGGTTGGTCTGCTTAAAGAGTGGCTGGCGTTTCGCACTGACACAGTTAAACGCAGAATCCAATATCGCCTCGACAAAATTTTAGCCCGGTTGCATATTTTGCAAGGGCTGATGATCGCTTACCTCAACATTGATGAAATAATCAAAATTATTCGCGAGGCCGATGAGCCGAAAGCCGCCTTAATCAAAAAATTCAAACTGAGTATCGAGCAAGCCGAAGCGATCTTAGAAATAAAATTAAGACAGCTGGCCAAGCTTGAAGAGGTCAAAATTCGTGGCGAGCAAGATGAGCTGGCAAAAGAGCGCGATGAGTTGGAGCAAATTTTAGGTTCGCCCAAGCGCTTGAAAAGTTTAATTAAGCAAGAGTTGCAAGAGGATGCGGAAAAGCACGGCGATAAAAGACGTTCGCAATTGGTTGTGCGTGAAGAAGCAAAAGCTTTGCGTGAAGAAGAGGTGATCGCGGCGGAACCGGTAACTGTGGTTTTGTCGCAGCAAGGTTGGATCCGAGTGGCGAAGGGGCACGAAATTGATCCGCTAACTTTAAGCTATAAATCTGGTGATGGTTTTAAACAAGCGGTGTTGGGGCGTAGTAATCAATTAGCGGTTTTTATTGATTCTAACGGGAGAACGTACACCCTGCCCGCACATAAATTGCCTTCGGCGCGAGGGCAAGGGGAGCCTTTAACTAGCCGCCTTACCCCAGAGCCAGGAGCAACTTTCGAAGGGGTGCTTATTGGCAATCCGGAGCAATTGGTTCTGCTTGCGTCTGATGCCGGCTATGGATTTATTGCAAAACTTGAAGACCTTTATACCAAAAATCGCGCTGGGAAGGCGACTTTGAATGTGCCGAAGAATTGCAAGGCTTTAACCCCGCGCGTGGTGACAAATGTTGACGATCAATATTTAGCTGCCATCACCAACGAAGGCAGAATGTTGTTATTCCCCGTTGCGAGTTTGCCGGTTTTGAGTCGCGGCAAGGGCAACAAAATTATCGGCATCCCTTCTGCGCGTGCGGCAAAGCGGGAAGAATACTTGATTGATTTGGTTGTGCTCAATGAGATGAATAAATTAGTGTTAACGGCTGGCAAGCGCAATCTAACTTTAAGCTTTAACGACTTGGCTGCGTATCAGGGCGAGCGTGGCAGGCGCGGGAACAAATTGCCTCGCGGATTGCAGAGTGTTGATGCGGTGCGGGTGGAGTGAGAATCCGCTCCAGTGGTTTCAACGGTATGCAATCTCAGCGAAAAAAATGTACAATATGCCCAAATGGGAGATATTGGTTTATGACACAACATACGATTGTACTTGATACCTTTCAGTACGCCAAAGATCTGCAAAAAGCTGGTTTTACCGAGATTCAGGTGGAAACCCAGGTCAAATACGCCAAAGAGCAAGCAAAAAACCTGAGCGAATGGATTGATGATAATCTTGCAACCAAGCAGGATATAAAGGCGTTGGGGGCTGAAATAAAATTATCAGAAGAGCGCACTGGCAAGAGTATTGCACAGATGGGATATAAAACAATTGCTGTGCTTGGCGGGATGATTGCGGCTAGCGTGACCATATTGGGTTTTTTGATAAAACTATAACAGATAACAGTAAGTTTTTTTAGCAAGCGGTTGTTTTTTCGATAGACGCAGATAAACCACGCGGGCTGTGTTACGTTTTGGTGCTAGGAAAGATTTTATTTTAGTAGCTTCCTTGCCAAAGCTTGCTCTCGACCGGGGGGGCTCCTCGCGGCTCGCAAAAATCACCCCCGGTCTGCGCCGCTTTGGCCGTTCCAATATTTTAAGCGGATAAGATCAAAATGTTCTGAAGGAGCTTGCAATGGATTCAATATCTAAAACATTATTTGATCTCAATAAAACCGACCATTTCGATCAAGTCTTTGAAAATCTAGATTGCAGTTCAAAAACAATCCAAAACAAACTGTTCGAAAAATGTGAGTTTAAGCGTTGTAATTTTGATAAAGCCAGCTTGTTAAACTGTAGGTTTGTTGATTGTGAATTTGCTCACTGCGCTCTTAATACAACCATCATAACCAACAGTGCGTTTTCAGACGTGGTTTTTGACAACTCGAAAATGATGGGGATCAACTGGCCGCCTGCCAAATGGCCGCAGATACGGCTGTCTGGCTTGATAAGTTTTTACTCCTGCAACATCAGCCATTCAAATTTTTTCGGAATGAATTTGTCCGAAGTCAACATTCAAGATTGCAAAGCGATAGATGCCGATTTTAGAGAAGCAGATTTATCGCGAAGCAACTTGACCAACACAGATTTTCATCAAAGCTTATTTATTCGGACTAAGCTTACAGAAGCAGATTTTTCTGGGGCAATTAATTACAGCATCGACATGACATTAAATGACGTAAAAAAAGCCACCTTTACCTTTCCGGATTGCATCAATTTGCTGCAGCATTTTGAAATTCAGATAAATGGGCTGCCGGGCGCTTGTTCACAAGATTAGGGTCCAGGGTTCTATTTTTTAGCCACAATCAAAAATTGCTTACCCAGAATTTTCCACAAAAATGGAGCTTTCAAATACCAAGGAAGAAAAAACAGAGGAAGTGGTCTGGTGCTGCCCATGGCGTAGGGTAAAAATTTAGGGATACATTTTACGATTTTGAAGTTGTAAATTTTTAATAACTCGCTTACGGATTTTTCTGTCATGGGAACATGATGTCCCCAAACATCCCAATATCTTCCCTTTGTGTGTTTAATGTTTGGCCCCACCAACACCAGCATCCCGTTTGGCTTTAGGCCACGGTAGGCTTGTTCAATAACTAATTGTACTTGCCCCTTGGATTCTAAATGTTCAAAAAAATTACTTGAAAAAATCGCGTCCAAAGAATTTTCAGCAACGGGCCATTTTTCCGCACAGTTTTGATTTATAAAGACAACATCTTTGTTTAGGAAATTTTTTGCCCTGGGGTTTAAATCCATAGCAAATTTTTCATTTGCTTCAATATTATTAATAAACTCCCCATAACCAACTCCCAAGTCTAAAAGAGATGCTTCTTTGGGGATAAGTGCTTGAAAAAATCCCTTCGTTAGTATCTTCCAAACCTTGTTGCGATATTCAACAATGTGGTCAAAACGCAGGCCATACTCTTTTTCTACAAAGATTTTATTATTGTTTACCACTTGGTATCCTTCTTTTTTTATGAGCCATAAGATTATTGTTGGGGGCGCGGCGTTAAGTCCTTGTTTTTACCATATATCGCGAACCATCTTTAATTTCTTTGTCTTCCCAGCCATGTTTTTTATAAAACGTATAGGCTCGGAGTTTGGGATTAACATCGGTCTCTAACCATAACACGCGATGCCCCTTTCCAAACAACCATTCTTCGACTAATTTAAGTAGTTTTGATCCAATACCTTGATTTATATGTTCCGGCAATACGGCTATTACCCACATCTCTCCTGTGTGGCCATCGCCCATGGAAAAGCCAATGATTTTTCCATTTTTTTCACACAGCCATCCTTTAAAATTAGTGTGCAACCTGTCTTTAACAGAAGCTTCTGTTATACCTGCACATCTCAGTTCATGAATTGACAGATTGTTTTCATCTGTGGCGGTTCGAACTACAAATAGTTCGGCAATATCTTTATCTTTTATTTCGCGGAAAATCATGATGTTTATTTTATCAAAATTATTGTTTAGGCGAGCGTATTTTTCAGACATTTTCTTTTATAAAACATAATTGACCCGTTGCGAAAAGCAACCCCCAGGGTTCTCAATTTGGCAACAAGACCGGTTTTTAACCCATGCGCATTTTGTTTTTAGAAAAAAACACCGGGTTCAAAACAAATCCCGCGGTTGTAAAATAATGAGATTCTAGGCAATACAAGGGGCTTGTTATGAACACGACTCATTTCAACAAAGACTATACCAGGCTTTTACAAAAGCTAAAAGAGCGAATCCGTTCGGCGCAATATGATGCGTTAAAAGCAGTAAACAGGCAGCTGATCGGACTTTATTGGGATATCGGCAAAATGATTGTCGGGCGGCAAGAAAAGGATGGTTGGGGAAAATCGGTGGTTGAGCGTTTGGCCGGGGATTTGCAGCAAGAGTTTCCTGGGATGCTCGGGTTTTCGGCACAAAACCTTTGGTATATGCGAAAATTTTATTTTGAGTACAGGCGGTTTGCAAATCTCCAACCACTGGTTGGAGAAATTAGTTGGACTAAACACATGATTATTTTTACCCGATGTAAAGATATGTTAGAGCGCGAATTTTACATCCGCATGACCCGCAAGTATGGCTGGACGAAAAACGTTTTAGCTCACAAAATTGAAGGCAAGACCTATGAAAGCACTCTTAGCAACCAGACGAACTTTAACAAAACCATGCCAGTTGCGGTGCAGAACCAGGCCAAGCTTGCAATCAAAGATGAGTATACTTTTGGCTTTCTGGAGTTGAGTGAATCGCATAGCGAGAAGGAGCTTGAACAAGCGGTTCTTGCGCGGATGGATAAATTTTTGCGCGAAATGGGCGGAGCTTTGGCTTTTGTTGGCAGCCAATACAAGCTGGAGGTTGGCGGAAAAGAATTCTTTATCGATATTTTGCTTTACCATCGCCATTTGCGGGCGTTAGTGGCTTTGGAACTCAAGGTGGGCGAGTTTTTGCCCGAATATGTTGGCAAAATGCAATTTTATCTGGCTGCTTTGGATGATACGGTGCGGGCCAAGAACGAAAATCCTTCAATTGGGATCATTCTTTGCAAAGAAAAGAATCGCGCGGTGGTGGAATACACGCTTAAGGAAAGCAATAAACCCATAGGCATCGCTGAATATAAAATAGCAAAAAGTGTTCCAAAAAATCTCAAGGGAGCGCTGCCAACACCGGAGCAAATTGCAATCTTGCTACAAGAAACATAATTGTGAAGTCCACAGCATCTGCTATAATTATTCCAACAGTGTGATCTAAGAGGATTATCCACCAATGCGTATTAAAACTTAAAAAAATTTTGGCCCCGAGCTAAACCGGGCTTTTTAATTTTTTAGAGGCTTTAATATGCAGCATTCTGCTCGAATAATAATTCAAGATCTTTCCTATAAAACCCCAGACAACAAGTCGATCTTCGAGGGTTTAACTTTGACTTTTGGCGCGGGTAAAACCGCCATTGTTGGTAGAAATGGCAGCGGTAAAACTACACTAATTAAATTAATTACTGGGGAATTGTCGCCCATCTTTGGATCCATTAAAACAAATGGAACAGTAGCGGTTTGTCCGCAAAATATTAATGCGCTTACTCAAGGCAACATTGCTGATGTTTTTAATGCAACCGCAAAATTAAATGCTTTGGAGAAAATCGTTGCTGGTAGCGTCGATGAAAAAGATTTTGTTGCTCTAAATGACGATTGGAATATTCAAAAGCGCATTCAAGAACAGCTGAAGGCTTTCGGTTTAGAAAAATTACATCTTAAACAACAGGTTGGCGCCTTGAGCGGTGGCGAAATTACCCGACTGTTACTGGCTAAAACTTTCGCGACTAATGCCAACTTTTTGATTCTGGATGAGCCTACCAATAATCTCGATATTACCGCCAAGCAACTACTTTACGAACAAGTTAAAAGATGGGAAAAAAACCTAATCATCATAAGTCACGACCGAAAACTGCTAGAACTTGTGCAGCAAATAGTAGAAATATCTCCAATGGGGATAAAGAGCTATGGCGGTAATTATCATGACTATTTAGAGCAGAAAAATTCGGAGCAAACCGCCAAAGAAAGGCAACTAGCAGACGCGAAAAAGGAGTTACAAAAAACCAAACAATCCATACAGATAACACGCGAGAGGCGTGCGCAGCGTGAATCTCAAGGGGTTCACGTTAAAAAAAGCGGAAGCCAGGCGCCAATCATTCTGGATGGTATACGGCAACGAGCAACAAGAACCCAAGGAAAATTAGCAACTCGTGAGGGGCTAATGCTAACAAAGGCGCAAAAAACCCTTGTTGCAGCAAAAGAAAATGTTGAAATCAGCGAAGAAATCAACTTCGCGCTGCCCAACACCAGAGTTCCAAATGGAAAAGTTGTTGTTTGTCTAGAACAAGTTGGCTTTTCTTACTCAAACAGCAAAGAATCTGTTGTTGATCGCTTTAATTTAACAATTATTGGTCCCGAGCGCATTGCAATTGTTGGCGATAACGGTAGTGGTAAAACCACGTTGGTTAAGTTAATTATGGGGGAACTTGTTCCTGTGAGCGGCAATATAACTCAAGGAGTTGAAAATATTAGATATTTGGACCAGCAAGCAAGCTTGTTGGACCCGCAGCTTTCTGTTCTTAACAACTTCAAGGTTTTTAATCCCCAAATGAAAGAAACTGAGGCCCGTTTTTGCTTGGCTAGTTTTTTATTTCGAGACCGTGACGCTTTAAAATTAGTAACCGATTTAAGCGGCGGTGAAAAAACCCGCGCTTTATTGGCTTGTGTTTTGATGGCCTCGCAGCCGCCGCAGTTATTAATTCTCGATGAGCCAACCAATCATCTTGACTTGCCTTCGATTTCCGCAATTGAAAATGCATTAAATTGTTATCAGGGGGCTTTGATTGTGATCTCGCACGATGAGGTTTTTACTAACAATATTGGCATTACCAAAATAATTCAATCGCCATTCAACTTTTAAAAAATGAAATTAGCGCTGTTGCCAACACGCGATTAAGTCTGCCGCGCGTTGACTCAAATAAAAATGTTACCGAGCGTATGACTAAGCTTGCCTTGATTTGTATGTTTTTATAATATACAATTTATAGCATGAAAGAGGACGCTTTACAAAGTTGTATTGGTTTTGAATGGGACAAGTGGAATTTTGATAAAAACTGGAGCAAGCATAAGGTATCTTACTTAGAATGCGAACAGATATTTTTTAACAGGCCACTATTGTTGTATAGCGACACCAAGCATTCTGATGAAGAAGAGAGGATGTATGTGTTGGGAAAGACGGATATTGAAAGGTTATTGTTTGCGGTGTTTACGATTAGAAACAATTTGATTCGTGTTATTTCTGCGCGGGATATGAACAAAAAAGAGAAGGCTATTTATGAAAGCAATACCAAAGTTTAAAAATCTTAAAGAAGAAGCCAAGTTCTGGGGACGTGAAGACTCTACCAAGTACATAGACTGGGACAAGGCCGTATTGGCAAGCTTCCCTAACTTGAAACCCTCGGCTGAAACCATTTCCTTGAGATTGCCAGCCTCATTGTTAAATGAAATTAAAATTCTTGCGCACAAGGAAGATGTACCCTATCAGTCATTGATTAAAATCATGCTTGCGCGAGAAGTTGGTTTAACAAGATATCAAGGAACAAAAAGCCACCAAAAATATTGTGGTTAACAGGAACAATTCAACTCAACCCATCAGTTAAAAAACAAATTAAACCCCTTAATATTTCCTTAATAAATACCTGCTATAGTGTAGGAAAATAACAAACGAATAACCCCTGGCGCTGTGTGTGTTTTAGTGACATACTCCCCGCCTTTGAGTTTAATTGTTTAATTGTTTTACGGTTTTAAGTTTTTGAAATAAGGCTATTTAAATATGACATCTAATATACGAAACATCGCTATCATCGCTCACGTTGACCATGGGAAAACAACTTTGGTTGATCAATTGCTACGCCAGTCGGGTACGTTAAAACAAAAACTTGGGGTTGCCAAGCCCGATTCTTTGGTAATGGATTCCAACGAACTAGAGCGCGAACGCGGAATCACTATTTTGGCGAAAAACACCTCGATTGAGTGGAATGGGTATAAAATCAATATTGTAGACACCCCTGGACACGCAGACTTCGGTGGCGAAGTGGAGCGCGTGCTCTCGATGGTGGATTCGGTATTGCTGCTAGTTGATGCTGTTGATGGCCCAATGCCGCAGACCCGTTTCGTTACACAAAAAGCTTTTGCTCAAGGATTGAATCCGATTTTGGTGGTCAATAAAGTTGACCGTCCTAACGCCCGACCGGATTGGGTGGTTGATCGGGTATTTGACTTGTTTGATCGCTTAGGCGCAACGGACAAACAATTAGATTTTCCCGTCATTTACACCTCAGCCACAAAAGGTTTTGCGACGCTTGATTTAGCACAGCCAACTACCGATATGGAAGTGTTGTTTAAGTTGATTGTGGATCTAGTCCCCCCCCCTAAAGTCGATCCAGATGCTCCACTACAAATGCAAATCACTTCTCTTGATTATTCAAGCTATGTCGGGACTATCGGTATTGGCAGAATCAAACACGGCAAGATGCGCAGAAATATGCCGGTGACAATTATCGACAGCGAAGGCAAAACCCGTTCCGGCAAAATTTTGCAAATCTTAGGTTTTTTAGGTCTCAATCGGTATGAAATTGAAGAAGCTGGTGCGGGAGATATCGTTGCAATCACCGGAATAGAGGGTTTGAAAATTTCCGATACTTTGTGCGATCCCGCGGCAGTAGAGGCTTTGCCCCCTTTGGCAATTGATGAGCCAACAATCAGCATGACTTTTGAAGTCAATACTTCCCCATTTGCAGGGCGCGAAGGAAAATTTTTAACCAGTCGCCAATTGCGCGAACGGCTTTACCGCGAATTACTGCACAATGTAGCATTGCGCGTAGAAGACACTGAAACCCCAGAAAGGTTTAAAGTTTCTGGCCGCGGTGAATTACACCTCGGGATATTAATTGAGACGATGCGCCGTGAAGGGTACGAGCTGGCTGTGGCGCAACCACAAGTTATTATAAAAACAATCGACGGCAAGCAGTGCGAGCCGTACGAGTTTTTGGTTGCCGATGTTGAAGAGCAGCATCAAGGCGCGATTATGGAGGCCTTGGGAGAAAGAAAAGCTGAGCTTGTAAATATGCAGCCTGATAATCTAGGTCGCGTGCGTTTGGAATATACAATCCCTACTCGCGGTTTGATGGGATTTCAAACTGAATTTATGATTCTTACCTCTGGCGGCGGTGTTTTACATCACGTTTTTGATCACTATGGCCCGGTTAAACCAGGCGCACTGGCCAAGCGTGGGCGCGGTGTGTTAATTGCTAACGCCCCAGGTAAATCAACAGGATTTGCTCTGTTTAACCTGCAAGCGCGCAGTCAATTATTAATCGGTCCGCAAACTGAAGTTTATGAAGGAATGATTGTCGGCATTAACTCGCGCGATGAAGATTTGGTGGTAAATCCAACTAAGGCAAAACAGCTGACTAATATGCGCGCTGCTGGCAGTGATGAAAATGTGATTTTAACGCCACCCGTGCAGATGAGCTTAGAAAGAGCGCTGGAATTTATCGAAGATGACGAGTTGGTAGAAATCACTCCGACCCAAATGCGTCTGCGCAAAAAGCTTCTTAAGGCGAATGATCGCAAGCGGGTTAGTAGGGTGTAGAAAAGTTTCGTTGGGTTAGAAACGGTTGCTATAATTTATGTTATTAAAAAGTTTTGTGAGAGATATATGACCAAACAACGATCTTTTTGGGGCTTAACTTTAGCTCTTTTGTTTTTTGTTGTACCAAACCTTAGTTTTGGAAAGCAGATTGTGTATTTTGCAGAGGACTTAAAAGCCGTTCAAGCTATGAAAAAGCTCGGTGCCTTTAAATCTTGCGAAACAATTATACAAGAGGCAGTTAGAAGGGGACACCTACAGGAGGTAACGCCTGAGTTTGCACAAGAAAAATTTGGTATTGAGTGGTTGGAAACCATGGTCCCAACTTATTTATTAACTGGGAGAGCTCCGCCAGAACGACCGAGGCTAATTATAGTTAACATGGGGGCAGAAGTTGGATATGGCTTGTTTGCTGCGGAGACCATAAAAAAAGACGCAATAATTGCAGAGTATACAGGAAAAGTTTCTACGGAGAGGTCGTCTATTAGTGATTCTGTCTATGCGGTGTCATTTGAAGGCGTGGATTTTGTCGAAGAGGCAAAAGGAAAAAATTTTTATATGGAAATCAATGCGAAGGAGGCTGGTAATGCGGCGCGGTTCGCGCAACACATGCCCTGTGAAAAAGAGATTTCTAAATATTTGTTTATTAAGCCTGATATTAAGGAGCGTGTTGCATTAAGTAATGCCTTTTTGGGAGCCGGTGCATTTTGGGAGGAGAATGTTTTTATTAGGTTTTTACAGGCGAGCGAGGAGATCAGTCCTTTCCAACAAATAGGCCATAGTTATGGTCCTATTTATTATTGGTCAGAAGCCCCACATTTGTTCGGTAGAGAAGGAGGTATAATTCCCAGAGAAAATTACAACGTTTCAAACCCAACGCTTATTTTAGTCGCCGACGAGGGGAGGATAGAAGTCCGGGTTAATAGTGAGTTAAAAGAAAAAATTCTAGACCCTTCTCGTGAAGAAAAAGAAGAGTTTTTTCCTGCTAAAAAAGCGAATGGCACAAAGATAATGTTTCGTGTTGATCGTGAAGAATTGAGTCAAAGATTAAAGTGGCCCATGGTTTATATCCGCATTTCTGCATCTATTCTGCCCGGGGATTAGTCGGTTCTTGAGGTGGTGATGTTGTTGATTTAATAAATGCTTGTGCTCTGCTATACTGCCATTCAAAGTAAATCGTTTCTTGGAGAAAAACCCATGGCTGGCAAAAAAACCACTAAATTTGATTTTGAGACTGCGTTAAAAGAATTGGAGTCGATTGTTAACACCATCGAGCAAGGGGGCATCAATCTTGAGGCGTCTCTCGAGCTTTTTGCCAAAGGGGTTACGTTGACTAAAGAATGTCAAGAGACCCTAAAAGCCGCCGAACAGAAAGTAAAAATATTGACGGGAAAGGATTTGGCCGACTTTGAGACACCAGAAGATGAAGCTCTTTAAAACATTTGTGCGAAACCGTCGTGGCCGCGTCGAAAAGTTTTTGAGCAAATATTTAACGGTGCGCGAACCCAAAAATTTGTGCGCTGCCATGCGGTATGCGGTTTTAAATGGCGGCAAGAGAATACGGCCGCTGCTGGTTTATGCGGTCGGCGAGATGTATGGCATTGAACCGAAAGTTCTGGATATTCCAGCCTGCGCCATTGAAATGATCCACTCCTTTTCGTTGGTCCACGATGATCTACCCGCGATGGATGATGATGATTTGCGCCGCGGTAAGCCCACTTGCCACAGGGCCTTCGATGTGGCGACAGCGATTTTGGCGGGCGATGCTTTGGCAATTTTTGCTTTTCAAATCATAAATGAATCCAAATTTTTAACGCCCAAGCAAGCAGTTTTGATGGGCAGGGTTTTAGCGCGAGCATCAGGCCCAGGCGGCATGGCCGGCGGGCAAGATATTGATGTCCAATCCACTGGCAAAAAGCTCAGCGCGAAAAAGCTGGAGCAAATGTATTTGTTAAAAACCGGAGCATTGCTTGGTGCGGCGGTGAGGCTTGGTGCTTTGGCTGCAAACGTTAATGATAAAAAGGAGCTTAAAAAGCTGGAGCTCTTTGCAAAAAATATTGGCTTGGCATTTCAAATTCAAGATGATATTTTAAATATTGAAAGCAGCACCGCCAAGTTGGGCAAGAATATTGGAACTGACAAAAAGCGGAATAAAATCACGTATCCAGCGTTAGTTGGCCTGCCAAAAGCCAAAGCAAAGGTGGAGCGATTGTGGCAAGGGGCCGAAGAATCTTTGCGGCAATTAAAAGGCGATCCGCATATTTTACAAGAGCTTATAAATTGTATTAGACTCCAGAATTGTTAGAGAAAGAAATGACACAAAAAATTATCAACGAAGAGGCGATTCAAAATTGTTTGTTAAAACACGAGACGGAAAATCCAGGGTTAATTTGCGATATTTTAGAAAAAGCAAAAGAACTAAAAGGATTAAGCATTGAAGAGGTCGCGGCGCTGAGCGCCATTAAAACCCCGGCGCTGCTGCAAAAACTATTCGATACCGCGAAACAGGTAAAAGAAACGATTTACGGCAAAAGACTGGTGCTGTTTGCACCGCTTTACATCTCCAATCTGTGTTCAAATAATTGTTTGTATTGCGCTTTTAGATCGGAAAATAAAGAGCTGGTTCGCCGTGAGCTTTCGCAAGAAGAAATTGCTGCGGAGACAAAACATTTAATTGATGAGGGACACAAGCGCGTTCTCTTGCTGGGCGGCGAAGACCCTTCGCCAAAAAACCTTAAATATATTATGGATTCAATCGAAACGGTTTATAAAACAAAAAATGCAAATGGTTCTATCAGACGAATTAATGTAAACGTTGCCGCTCTATCGGTAGAAGATTTTAAAACACTAAAACAAGCACAAATTGGCACGTACCAGCTTTTTCAAGAGACTTATCACCGCAAAACCTATTCAAAGGTACACCTTAGCGGCAAAAAGGCGGACTACGATTGGCATTTAACCGCGATGGACAGAGCTTTGACTGCGGGCATTGATGATGTTGGGATTGGCGCTCTTTTTGGCTTGGCCGATTGGCGCCTTGAAATTATGGCGCTGTTACAGCACGCACAACATTTGGAGCAATCTCACGGCGTTGGCCCGCACACGATTAGCATCCCAAGATTGGAGCCAGCCTGTGGGTCAGAGCTATCTATTCATTCGCCAAATGCCGTTTCAGACGAGGATTTTTATAAAGTTGTCGCCATTTTGAGATTGGCCGTGCCATACACTGGAATTATTTTATCAACCCGCGAATCTCCTGAAACGCGACGTGAATTATTAGCGCTTGGTGTTTCGCAAATTTCTGCTGGCAGCAAAACCAATCCCGGCGGGTACACTGAAGGCAAACAAAATGCCGAGCAATTTTCTTTGGGAGATCATCGATCGCTAGACGAGGTAATTTGTGATGTCTGTTCACTGGGTTATCTGCCAAGCTTTTGTACCGGCTGTTACCGGCTAGGGCGAACCGGAGAGCATTTTATGGAATTAGCAAAACCGGGCTCGATTAAAAATATGTGTGAGCTAAACGGCCTTGCGACGTTCAAAGAATATCTTGCCGACTACGCATCACCCGAGACCGTAAAGATTGGCGAGAGTCTTATTCAATCAGAACTATCAAACCTTTCGGAAAATCAAAAAATCATTGCTGAAAAATTAATTAACCAAATTAAATCTGGCAAGAGGGATGTGTTTGTTTAATAACTACCTTGTCAAAACTGATGGATTTTTTGCTTTTGGAACGGCCGCTTTTACATCGCTGTATACTTCTTATTCTCCATCTGAAACATAGGTAGTGGATCGCATGTAAAATCCGGCCGTCCCAACGCTAAACCCATAAGTTTTGACCGTGCTAGTAGAAATCTTATTCTTTGTTATCAGGTTGGTTTTTAAGAAAATCTTCGAGGTAATGGATGTTAACCCCGCCTTGGATAAATTTTTTGTTGTCTAAAATGCGCTGATGCAGCGGCACGTTTGTTTTGATCCCTTCGATCACGATTTCTTTCAGTGCGTTTTTCATTTTGGCGATGGCTATTTCACGGGTGTCGCCATAACTAATAATTTTACCAATCAAAGAATCATAGAAGGGCGGAACGACATAACTTTGGTAGATGTGTGAATCGACCCTGATTCCCGGGCCGCCGGGGGCGTGGAACACGTTAATTTTTCCAGGTGAGGGCATAAAATTTTCTGGATTTTCTGCATTAATTCGACATTCAATAGCGTGGCCTTTGATTTGAATCTCTTTGCCTTTTAGGGTCAATTTTTCATTGGCAGCGATCAAAAGCTGCCATTTTACGATGTCGATTCCAGTGGTCATTTCCGTGATTGGATGCTCAACTTGTACGCGCGTGTTCATTTCAATGAAATAAAACTCGCCGTTCTCATATAAAAATTCAAAAGTGCCGGCGCCTCGATATTTTAATTTGCAGCAAGCTTCAACGCATTGATTGCCGATTTTTTCTCGCTGTTTTGGGGTAATGCCAATTGCCGGGGCTTCCTCAAGAATTTTTTGATGGCGTCGTTGCACCGAACAGTCGCGCTCGCCAAGATAAACGGCGTGTCCTTTGCCGTCGCCCAAAACTTGAATCTCAATATGTCTTGGATTTTGCAGGAATTTTTCCATGTAAATGGTCGGATCGCCAAATGCAGAACCTGCTTCAGCGCGGGTCATGGAGATCGCGCTTAACAATTCCGTCTCATCGTGTACGACGCGCATACCGCGTCCGCCACCGCCCGCCGCAGCTTTAATAATAATTGGATAGCCGACTTTTTTTGCAGATAGAACATTTTCATGGTCGTTTTTGCTCAAGGGTCCATCAGAACCCGGTATGCAAGGAATCCCAGCGAGCTTCATAGTTTTTATCGCAGATATTTTGTCGCCCATGGTGCGAATGGTTTCGTGATTTGGACCGATAAAAGTGAAGCCGCTCTTTTCGACTTGTTCGACAAAATTAGCGTTTTCAGCAAGAAAACCGTATCCAGGATGAATGGCGTCGGCGCCAGTGATTTCCGCGGCGCTGATTACGGCCGGAATGTTGAGGTAGCTGTCGACGGATGGTGCAGGCCCGATGCAAACTGCTTCGTCAGCAAGTTGTACGTGCATGAGTTCGCGGTCAGCGTTTGAATAAATTGCTACGGTTTTAATCCCCAACTCATGGCAGGCGCGCTGGATTCGTAAGGCAATTTCACCGCGGTTTGCTATTAAGACTTTTTTCACGATTCACCAATTATTTATTATTCTATTACAAAAAGCGGTTGCCCGTATTCTACAGGCTGTGCGTTTTCAACTAGTCTGGCGGTTACGGTTCCTGATTTATCAGCCTCAATTCTGTTGAACATTTTCATGGCCTCGATTAAACAAACGGTGTCGCCAGCTTTAACTTGTTGACCTATATCTACAAAATGCGCAGATCCAGGAGTTGCCGAAAGATAAACAGAGCCGACCATTGGGGATTTTACTGTGTGTTTTGTATCGATGCTTTCTGGTTTGGTCGATTGTTCAATTAATGGTTTTTGTTCAGATTGCTGTATTATTGGTGTAGATGCCTGCATGATTGTGGCAAAATTTGTTTCATTTTTGTTTAGAGTTACACGAATTGATTCTTTTTCTTCGTGAATCTCAAGTTCAGCAATATTATTTTCATTTACCAGATCAATAATTTTTTTGATTTTTCTTATGTCCATGATGGATTCTCGTTATTACTTAAAATTAGTTGGGCACTTTAACAAAAAAGTAATGTTTTGTCCACAATCGCAGCAAGTTCGATGAATATGAGAGCACAATCAAGATGATTTTTAATTTTGCGCCGATACTTCAGCCTGCGACGGCCAAGGCTGAGCCAAATTCTCGCAAGCTAAAGCTTGTGGCTACCCAGGATGTTGGTTGCTTAAAATATTCGTTTTCTAAAATAACTCCCTTGAAATATTGACATCGCCCCCCATTTGATTATCATTAGCACTCTTTTTGTTAGAGTGCTAAAAACCATGGCAAAAGCATAGAAATATGCCAAGCCGTATTCATAAAATTAACAATAAATTAAACAACTTAAGTCGGGAGAAGAATTATTATGTCAAAAATTCGTCCTTTACATGACCGAGTGGTCGTTAAGCGTATGGAAGAAGAGCGTACCTCTGCTGGAGGCATCGTGATTCCAGATACAGCCACAAGTGAAAAACCAACACGCGGAGAAGTTTTTGCTGTTGGTAAGGGTGGCTTATCAAAAGATGGTCAGGTCCATCATATGGAAGTTAAAGTGGGCGACAAAGTGTTATTCGGTAAATATTCCGGCACTGAAGTCAAAATTGATGGTAAAGAATATGTCATCATGCGTGAAGAAGACATTTTGGCCATTGTTCAATAAGCGGAGGAATTAAAATATGTCAGCTAAAGAATTAAAATTTGGTGGTGACGCACGTCACTTGATGTTGCAAGGCGTTAACTTATTAACCGATGCGGTTGCTGTTACTCTTGGTCCTAAAGGCCGTAATGTCGTAATAGAAAAATCTTTTGGTGCTCCAACAATCACTAAAGATGGTGTGTCGGTTGCCAAAGAAGTCGAGCTCAAAGATAAATACATGAACATGGGCGCACAGATGGTAAAAGAAGTTGCGTCTAAAACTTCAGATGTTGCTGGTGATGGCACCACAACAGCAACTGTGTTGGCAAGAAGCATGTTGACCGAGGGCATAAAGGCGGTTGCTGCCGGCATGAATCCAATGGATCTCAAACGTGGTATGGATTTGGCGGTTAAAGCTGTAGTTGAGCAGTTAGCCAAGCTTTCAAAGCCATGTGCTGATGATAAAGCAATTGCGCAAGTCGGTACTATTTCTGCTAATGCAGATGAGTCTATCGGCAAGATCATTGCTGATTCAATGGGCAAGGTTGGTAAAGAGGGCGTAATTACGGTTGAAGACGGTTCTGGATTAGAAAACGAGCTAGAAATTGTCGAAGGAATGCAATTTGACCGCGGTTATTTATCACCGTATTTCATTAATAATCAACAAAGTATGAGCGTTGAATTACAAACGCCTTATATTTTAATTGTTGATAAAAAAATATCTAATGTGCGCGAAATGTTGCCATTGCTAGAAGGCGTTGCTAAATCTGGCAAACCCCTGTTTATTATCGCAGAAGATGTTGAGGGAGAAGCCTTGGCAACTTTAGTTGTTAACAACATTCGTGGCATCGTTAAAGTTGCTGCGGTTAAGGCCCCTGGGTTTGGCGATCGTCGTAAAGCAATGTTGCAAGATATTGCGGTGTTAACTGGTGCTAAAGTTATTGCCGAAGAAGTCGGCTTGACTCTTGAAGGCGCTACTTTAAACGATCTTGGGCACGCCAAACGGGTTACTATTACTAAAGATAATTCAACGATTATCGATGGTGCTGGTGCCCAAAAAGACATCAAAGCGCGAATTGAGCAAATTCGACGTGAGATTGAAAACACAACATCCGACTATGATCGCGAAAAATTGCAAGAAAGATTGGCCAAGCTTGCTGGCGGTGTTGCGGTGATTAAAGTTGGTGCTGCAACTGAAATTGAAATGAAAGAAAAGAAAGCCAGAGTTGAAGATGCACTACATGCAACTCGCGCCGCAGTTGAAGAAGGTATTGTTCCTGGCGGTGGTGTTGCTTTGATTCGCTCTTTACAGGCAGTCAAAACCCTTAAAGGAGCCAATCACGATCAAGATGCTGGTATTGGCATTATTCGTCGTTCACTTGAAATGCCATTGCGCCACATCGTGAGCAATAGCGGCGATGAGCCATCAGTAGTGATGAATAAAGTTGCTGAAGGTAAAGGCAATTTTGGTTATAACGCTGCAACTGGCGAGTATGGTGATATGGTACAAATGGGTATCCTTGACCCAACTAAAGTCACTCGCACAGCACTACAAAATGCTGCGTCTATCTCTGGTCTTATGATTACCACTGAATGTATGATTGCTGATCTTCCAAAGAAGGAAGATGGCTGTAGCCATGGTGGTGGTATGGGCGGCGGTATGGGTGACATGGGCGGCATGGGTGGTATGGGCGGTATGATGTAAAAAATGCTTTGTCCAGGTTAAGAAAAAACCCCGGGGTTTTTTTATGGGTAAATTTATCCACTTTTTTTATATTTATGGTAACATGTGGGTGATCCAATCGCGGTATAAACGCTGCTAAACAGGAAAGGGAGATTTGTGGTATGAAGATGCTATTATCGCACAAACCATTTCATATAATTTTTGCAGCGTTGCTATTTTGTTGTTTTACCCCCCAATCTTTTGCTGCAGAAACCAAACAACTCATAGAGAAAGATGTTGCTGAGCTAAAAGATTTTGTAGAGAGCGGATTGAAATACCTTAAAGAAAAGGGTGAAAAAAAAGCATATGCTGAATTTAACAATCCCAATGGTAGATTTAGAACTGGGAATCTTTATATGTTTGTACTTGGTTTTAACGGAAAAGTGTTGGCACATGGCGGCGATCCGAAAAAAATGGTGGGAACAAATCTATTTAGCGCTAAAGACAAATTTGGTACGCCATTTTTTCAATTGTTTGTTGAGGCGGTAAACAGGGGCGGTGGTATTGTAAGTTATTATTGGCCACGACCAGATACCGGATTATTACAATATAAAACCAGTTACGTTGCGCCAATAGACGATAGAGCTTTTATTGGGGCCGGTGTTTATAAATCCCTTGAAGTGCAAAAATCACAAGAAGCAAAAATAAATGAATTGAAAAAGTTTGTTGAGGCTGCTGCCGAATATGTTAAACAAAAAGGGGAAAAGGAAGCTTATAAAGAGTTTAGCAACACTAAGGGCAAGTTTGTAAAAGGGGATTGGTATATATTTGTAATTAGGTATGATGGACTATTATTAGCTCATGGCGGTGATCCGGAAGGAATGGTGGGAACAAGCCTTACTGATGTCAAAGATGAGTTTGGCACCCCATTGATGCTGTTATTTCTCAATTCGGCAAAAAGTGGAGGAGGAATTGTTAGCTATTATTGGGCTCATTATGTAGAAAAAGAAAGGAATGTTCGATTTAAAACCTCTTATATTCATCCGTTAGGGAACGATGTTCTTATTGGGGCAGGGTATTATGAGGAGCTATAAAATTTATTCCCCGCGGCTTGCCGCGGGAACAAAGCCATGGGGGATTGACCTCGGGGGGAGGGGCGCGAGCTTATCCCCCTTGGGCGAGCCTGAGGTTCATACCCCGGGCGAAGTCTAACCTTGATTAATCCCGTGGAGCTCCACAAAATTATTTACAGCACCTGTGGGGGATTAGCTTTATTATGGGTATGGGCATGGTTTTTTTAAAAGAAAAGTGTTTGTGATCTATTCATAAAATCAGTGGGGGTAATAATGAAATTTTTATTGTCGCGTAAGCCATTTTATACAATTTTTGTGTCATTATTATTTTGTTGTTTTATATCCCAGTTTTTTATCGGGGAAGCTAAAGCTCAAACCAAAACTATACAACAAGACGTCGATGCGCTAAAAAGTTTTGTAGACAGTGGGTTGGCGTATATTAAAGAAAAAGGCGCCGACAAAGCTTATCAAGAGTTCAACAACTCCAATGGCAAATTTAGAAAGGAGAATCTATATATATTTGTTCTTAGTTACAGTGGCAAAGTATTTGCACATGGTGGCGATCCAAAAGCTATGGTAGGAAAAAACTTATTTAATGCCAAAGACAAATTTGGCACCCCATTTTTTCAGTTATTTGCCGATGCAGCTCGTAGGGGTGGAGGTGTTGTAAGTTACTATTGGCCACGACCAGATACTGGGGTGTTGCAATATAAAACTAGTTATATTGAACCGATAGACGGAAAAACTTTTATTGGCGCCGGTATTTATAAATCTCCCGCGGTGCCAATGGCGCAGGAAATAAAAATAAATGACCTAAAGAAATTTGTGGATTCTGCGGCTGAGTATGTCAAACAAAATGGATCCAAGGAAGCCCACAAAGAGTTCAACAACCCCCGCGGTAAATTTATAAAAGGCGATTGGTATATTTTTGTGATTGATCGCAATGGTAAAATGTTAGCCCATGGCGGCGACCCGAAAAAACAAGTGGGTTCAGATACTTCCGGGCTCACAGATCAATTCGGCGCCCCATTATTAACAATGTTTGCTGCTGCGGCAAAAAATGGCGGGGGATTGGTTAGTTATTATTGGTATCATTATAAAGAAGGGGGAGCTATTCGATTTAAAACTTCTTATATTGAGCCACTGGATGACCAAACTTTTATCGGGGCAGGGTATTACCAAAGCGGATACTAGTTGGTTGTTCGTATACTGATTCTTTCGTTATAAGGCATCTATAAGGAGGTGGTGGTGATAAAAATACGACTCTTATTATCATATAAATTGGTTTGTATGGCTTTTACCTCGTTGCTGTTCTGTGGTTTTGTCACTAAAGCTCTTGCCGAGGCAACCGAGGCTCAGTCTATACAAAAGGAGGTAGCCGAGTTAAAAATTTTTGTAGAGAGTGGGTTGAAATATATTAAAGAAAATGGTGAAAAAAAGGCATATCAAGAGTTTAGTACCACCACCGGGAAGTTTAGAAAGGGTAATCTGTATTTATTCGTCATGGGTTATGATGGAGTGGTGCTGGCCGATGGCGGGGATCCAACTTTTGTGGGAAAAAATTTATTAAATGCTAAGGACAAATTTGGTACCCCATATTTTCAATTATTCGTTGAGGCGGCGCATAGGGACGGCGGCGTTGTAAGTTATTATTGGCCACGACCAGATACGGGAGTGTTGCAATATAAAACTAGTTATATCACCCGGCTCAATAATAAGGCTTTTATTGGAGCTGGTGTTTATAAATCTCTTGAAGTACTAAGTTCGCAAGAAATAAAAATCAATGAACTAAAGAAGTTTGTTGAATCTGCGGTCGAGTACGTTAAACAAAAAGGGAGACAGGAGGCCTTTAAAGAATTTAACAATCCACAAGGCAAATTTATAAAAGGTGACTGGTACATATTTGCGCAAAATCATAATGGAGATTCATTAGTTCATGGTGGTGATCCGAAAAAATGGGTGGGTATAAATGTTACCGGCCTTAAAGATGAGTTTGGCACTCCGCTGATAATGATGTTTGTTGAAGCAGCAAAAAGTGGAGGGGGGCTAGTCAGTTATTATTGGCCTCATTATATAGAAGGGGGGGCTATTCGATTTAAAACCACCTATGTTGCGCCATTGGACGATCAGACTTATGTTGCGGCTGGGTATTATGAGGATTAGTTTAAGGAAATGAAGCTTTTTTCACTACACAAGCTGTTTTATATAATTTTGGCAACACTGCTAGGGTGTTGTTTTGCCCCTGAGTCTTTTGCTCAAAAAAACAAGGGCCAAACAGTACAGAAAGACGTCGCCGAGTTAAAAGACTTTATAAACAGCGGGTTGAAGTATATTAAAGACAACGGCGAAAATAAAGCCTATCAAGAATTCAACAATCCTAGTGGTAAATTTAGAAAGGGGGATCTGTATTTATTTGTAATTGGTTTTGATGGAGCAGTGTTGGTGGAGGGTGGCGATCCAAAAGCCATGGTAGGAAAAAACTTATTTAATGCCAAGGACAGTTTTGGTACGCCCTATTTCCAGTTGTTTGTTGAGGCGGCTCGGAGAGGCGGTGGTGTTGTAAGTTATTATTGGCCGCGGCCAGATACCGGGGTGCTGCAATATAAAACCAGTTATATTGCCCCGCTCAATGAGATTGCTTTTATTGGGGCAGGTGTTTATAAATCTCTTGAGGTGCTTGATTCACAAGAAACAAAAACCGCAGAACTAAAAAAGTTTATTAATTCCGCGATTGGATATGTTAAACAAAAAGGCATACAGGAAGCTTGTAAGGAGTTTAACAATCCAAAGGGAAGCTTTGTAAAAGCAGATCGATATATATTCATAGTTAATTATGATGGCAAGACGATAGCTCATGGAGGGGACCCCAAGAAATATGTGGATACAAATATTTCTACCCTCAGAGATGAATTCGGCACTCCGATTCTAATGTTGTTTGTTGCTGCCGCGAAAAGTGGTGGCGGAATGGTTGGTTATTATTGGCCGGACTACACAAAAAGCGGGGCCATTAGATTTAAGAGTTCTTACATTGAGCCGTTGGATGATCAAAATTTTATTGGGGCTGGATACTACGAAGACTAATCTCCATAAAACCCAGAACCGATAAAAGTATCTTTATCTAGCGGGGTTACGTAACTAACTTTCAATTTGGTTTTTTTAGAGCTTGGTTCTGGCCAATAATAACTAACAGACCCCCCTCCCTCTTTTGCGATTTGAACAAACAGTTGTACAAATGGGGTACCAAACTCGTCTACCGCATCATAAAAATTTTTACCATTTTCTGTTGGATTAGAACCATCCGCTATCATTTTGCCGCTATAGTCCATAACAAACAGATACACGTTTCCCCTTCTAAATTGGCTGCTGGGGTTGCTAAACTCTTTGTAGGAGGCTTGAGCTCCGTGCTCCCTGTAATATTCGATCCCAACATTTATAAAAGCTTTTATTTCTTCAGTTTTAATTGATATTTGGTCTTGCGGAACATCTACCGCTTTGTAAATCCCAGAACCAATCCAAAGATCATTATTTATAGCTTTAATATAAGAGGTTTTAATTTGGACTTTATTTGTATAGGGTTCGGGCCAATAGTAACTAATAAAACCACCACCAGGCTTAGCTTTTACTAATTCAGTTATAAGTCTTACAGCTGGTGTTCCGTATTTATCAAGCTCGGTATAGAAATTTTTTCCCACCCTGCTTATTGTTGAGCCATGTGCAAGGCAGTTTCCCTTGATGTCATAAATAAAAAGATATAACTCTCCCTGCCTAAATCTCCCCTTTGGGTTGTTAATTTCAGAATATGTTTTTTTTGCGCCATTTTTATTAAAGTAGTCAATGCCGGATTGGACAAAGGCTTTTAGTGTTTGTAATTCGGGGCCAAGAGATTCTGCATCAGCAAAAGTGTTTTGTGCTAAAGAAAAAAAAGCTAGCAACACTAAAAAAAACTGAAGAATAGGGTTTGTTTTTAAAAACATATTTGTTTTTTGAGCCTATAAAGTTTTTATTAAAAACAGCACGTTAGTCTCCATAGAACCCAGAACCGATAAAAGTGTCTTTATCTAGCGGAGTTACATAACTAACTTTTAACTTGGTTTTTTTAGAGCTTGGTTCTGGCCAATAATAACTAACCGACCCTCCGCCCTCTTTTGCGATTTGAGTAAACAATTGTACAAATGGAGTACCAAACTCGTCTACCGTGTTATAAAAATCTTCCCCATTCTCTTTCGGGTCGGCGCCATCGGCTATCATAATTCCTTTGTAGTTCATAACAAATAAATACATGTTGCCCCTTCTAAAAGCGCCGTTGGGGTTGCTGAATTCTTTGTAGGCGGCCTGGGCTCCATGTTCCCTGTAATATTCGATCCCCTCGTTTATAAAAGCTTTTACTTCTTCTAACTTGATTGAGATTTGGCTTTGTGGCATATCAATCGCTTTGTAAACTCCAGAGCCGATAGATACGTGATCATTTATCGCTTTAATATATGAGGTTTTAATTTGAACATTTCTGGTGTCTGGGTCGGGCCAATAGTAGCTAAAAAAACCACCTTGGGGCTGGGCTTTTGCCAGCTCAATTATGAGTCTTATAACCGGGGTTCCGTACTTATCAAGCTCAGTATAGAAGTTCTTACCCACCCTGCTTATTGTTGAGCCGTGTGCGAGGCAGTTTCCTTTATCGTCATAAACGAAAAAATAAAGCCCCCCCTGCCTAAATTTACCCTTGGGATTATTAAATTCATCGTATGCTTTTTTTTCGCCATATTGTTTGATGTAGGCAATCCCAGAGTCTACGAAAACTTTTAATCTTTTGATGTCGTCATCGTTTGACGGCGTGGTTGGTTTTGCGATTGTTGCGGCATTATCAACTTGGGTTGGCGGTATAACCGGTTTCGTGGTTGCTGCAGCATAAGCAGCTTGCATTAATGTAGTGGCAAATAGCAGCCAAAAAAGAAAGATCCAACCAGGTTTTTTTTGTATATGATTTTCCATATTAATATTTCTTTTCGCCCCTACCTCGAGTTGTAAAATTAGATAACCAGTGATATTGTTTTGTGCTGTGATGATATCATAATGATTGGTGTGTTAAAAATACTAATGAAACGAACAAAAACAAGTTTGTTGCTGATTGGAATGGCGCTTTTAATGGGGTGCGCTCATTTCCAACCACAACCGAAATTTAAATATATTTCTTGGCAAGAACGCCAGGCTAAATTGCAACAAAATAAGAACTGGGTTGCCCGGGGCGTTTTGAGCGTCACATACAACAAAAAAAGAGACATCGCTCATTTTGAGTGGCAGCAAAATCAAGATGATTATGTTATAAATATTTCAGGGCCAATGAATTTAAATAAAGTTAAAATTGTCGGCGCTGCGAATAAAGCTGAGTTTTGCCAATCAAATGGTAAATGTGTCCAGGCAAAATCTTCTGAGCAATTGTTTTTCAAACAATTTGGCTGGCGGTTGCCGGTTTCTAATATTCGATATTGGGTTTTAGCTCTTCCGGCCCCAGGGAAAGCTGAAAATTTCGGTTTTGATCAATATGGCCATTTGGTTTCATTTGAGCAGCAAGGATGGAGGGTTAAGTATTCTGAGTTCCAATCCGTAAAAAACATAGATTTGCCAAATATAATTGAATTAAAGGATAAGAATTTTTTGATTAAATTAAAAATTAGAGATTATTTTTTAGGCGTTAAATAAAAATCGTTTTAAAAATATTATTATAATCAAAGCGTTATGTTTCCTTGCTCCACGTGAAACATTTTTGGATTTTTAGAAATAAAGAGTCTTTCTAGGTCTTCATAAGTAAGCCCAGTTACAAAAACTTGTGATGGTAGGCTTAATAAATTTTCGGCAAGTAAGGATTGTTTTTGTGAGTCTAATTCCGCCTGTAAATCATCAACTAAATAAATACAATTTTTTCCTGTTAATTCGTTAAGTAGCATCCCTTGAGAGATTTGTAATCCGTAGAGCAATAATTTTTGCTGTCCGCGAGACAAGGCGTCCTTTGCTGGAACTTTATCAATTGTAATCTGTAAGTCTGCGCGTTGCGGTCCAGTCATGGTATATCCAAGGTGCAAATCATTTTTTAGGTTATTAGCTAAAACCAGCGCCAGTTCTTGTTCAGCATCCCAGCCGGCAAAATAAGATATATTTATCGAAATATCGGGCAATAGTTTTTGTAAAATTCTTTTAGCTATGGGGATAAATGACCCAACATATTGTTTTCTATGATTATGTAACTCAAAACCAAGTTGAGCAAGTTCTGCATCCCATGTTTTTATATGATCAATTTTAGAGTTTGTTCTCAAGGCGGCGTTGCGTTGTTCTAATATGCGCTCAACTTTTCGCCATAAAGTTAGAAAAGTTTGTTCCACGTGGAACAAACCCCAATCCATAAATTGACGACGCACTTTTGGCCCATCGTCAAGCAATCGATAGCTGTCTTGGTTTAAAAGCTGTAAAGGTAATAATTTGGTTATTTCTATGTGTGAATGAGCGTCTTCACCCGCGACTCTAATATGCTTGCCGGTGACAATTGAGCGCTCTACCCCGGCTGAAATATAATTGTTTTTTTGTTGAATTTTTCCAAAAAGAGAAAAACTATCTGCTCCATATTTGGTTATTCTACGCAAAAGATGACTACGAAAAGAACGTCCAAGGGCCAAATAATAAATTGCTTCTAAAATACTTGTTTTGCCAGAACCGTTTCTACCGTAAAAGATATTATATTGATTGAAATCAAAATGAATGTTTTCAAGATTGCGAAAATTAACGATATTTAAGGAAGATAAAGACATAAATAAAACAATCTACTGTCTTATAGGCATCAAAACATATAAGCAGTTCGTGTTGCCGCCAACTTCCTCAATTACAACCCCGCTTTCACCATCTTTAAAAGAGACGCTAAGTTTTTCAGTTTCAACGATATTTAATATATCTACAAAATATCCAATATTAAAAATAGCATCTAATTTTTCCCCTTTATAATCAACGGACAATTCTTCAGCAGCTTCCTCTTGTTCTGGATTATTCGTGGTTAGTGTCAGTGTATCCGGGCGTAATTGAAAACGAGCACTACGGAATAATTCATTGGATAAAATACCAACGCGCGTCAGGGCTTGCTTGAATTCAGTACAATTTATCTCGAGATGCTTTTCGCCCCTTTTTGGAATTATCTTGTTATAATTTGGAAACTTACCGCTAATTAATTTAGAAGTTAAAATAAAATCATTCCCTTTTACCCGAACAAAATTATTATTAAAACTCACAAGAACTTCTTCATCCGATGGCTCAAGCAACCGCATTAGCTCCAAAACACCTTTGCGCGGGACAATTACTTGAGCAAAAGAGCTGTCAACAACCGAAGCTGTAATGCTGCTCATGGCTAAACGATGGCCATCGGTTGCTAGTGCTTGAATTGAGCCATCTTTTACTTCAAATAAAAGACCATTTAAGTATTGTCGTACGTCTTGTTGGGGAATCGCAAAAGAAGTTTTTTCAATTAATTTTCTTAATGAGTTTTGAGTTATTCCGAATTCCAACATTTTTTCTTGTTCTGGAGAACGCGGAAAATCTTTTGTCGGCAAAGATGTTAAAACGAAACGACTTTTTCCAGAAGAAACCACTATGCGTCCATTGTCTCCGGTTAATTCAAGGGTGCTATTTTCAGGAAGTGCGCGGCAAATATCTAAAAGTTTTTTCCCTGGTAGGGTGATTTCTGTTGGTTTTTTCATTGGATTTTCTAAAGGTACTAGACCGCAGAGTTCAACCTCAAGGTCGGTTCCAACCAAAGTTAATAAATTATCCTTTATAATCAATATAATATGAGACAAAATTGGCAGTGTTTGGCGTCGTTCAACTACGCCCGCCACTAATTGTAGAGGTTTAAGCAAAGATTCGCGTTTAATTGAAAAATTTATCATATTTAAGCCCGTCCCTAAATTGTAGTATACTTATTTTTAAATAAAAACGTTATAAAAAACAATCGATTATGGTGTGTAATTATGCTGATAAAATTCTCATCAGGTTTCGATAATCTTCTGCCAAATTGGCATTGCTTGTAATTAGTGCCTTAATCGTACGGCAAGCGTGCATTACCGTAGTGTGATCCTTACCACCAAAAGCGTCTCCAATTTCAGGCAAACTATGATCGGTTAGTTCTTTCGCAAGGGTCATCGCGATTTGTCGTGGCCGCGCTAACGATCGATTGCGTCGTTTTGACAATAAATCCGAAACTTTAATTTTAAAATACTCAGCAACCGTTTTTTGTATGTTCTCAATCGTAACCAATTTTGCCTGAAGAGCCAATAAATCTTTTAACGCTTCGCGAGTAAAATCTAAATTAATTGGCTGTCCTGTAAAATGTGAATTGGCAATTACCCTTTTTAAGGCCCCTTCTAGCTCTCGCACATTTGATTGGATATGTTTGGCAATAAAAAAAGCAACATCATGCGGCAAATTTATTTGTGAAAGCTCTGCCTTACTCATTAAAATGGCAACGCGCATTTCAAGTTCCGGTGGTTCAATTGCAATGGTTAGTCCCCAACCAAAACGGGATTTCAAGCGTTCTTCTAGCCCAGAAATTTCTTTTGGATAGCGATCACAAGTTAAAATAATTTGCTGTCCGGCATCCAAGAGCGCATTAAAGGTGTGGAAAAACTCTTCCTGTGAGCGCTCTTTGCCGGCAAAAAATTGAATATCATCTATTAATAAAGCATCAAGGGAGCGATAGAATTTTTTGAATTCATTAATTGAATTACGCTGCAGGGCTTTTACCATATCAGCAACAAACCGCTCAGAGTGTAAATATAATACATTAGCGTTAGGCTTTTGCTGTAAAATTCTATTGCCAATCGCGTGCATCAGATGGGTTTTTCCAAGGCCTACCCCGCCATAAATAAATAATGGATTGTAGGCTTTGCCTGGATTGTTTGCGACTTGTAGTGCCGCTGCGCGTGCTAGCTGATTTGATTTGCCTTCAACGAAATTTTCGAAAGTAAAAGCCTGATTTAAATAATTTACAATTTTAGCTGATTTAGTAGGGGCTTTGGTTGCTTTATTTAAGGGTTTTGATTTTTCAGATTGATGGCTGAGGCTGCCAATAGCAAGGCGTATTTTGGGGTCGGCGCACCCAATGTTTTGCAAAATACTAATGATCTTGGCAATAAAATTGCTCTTGATGTGGTCAAGCACAAAATTATTAGGGGCCAATAAAACCAGTTCATGCCCGTCGATTTCGACTTGCAGCGGCCTTATCCAAGTATTAAATTGTTTTGCTGGAAGCTCTTCTTCGAGCTGTTCAAGACATTGTTGCCAAAACGTTAATTTCACACTTCCTCTACAGAGACGATAAAACAGATAAAATAGATGGGTCACATTCTAGCCCGATATCTAGAAGTTATCCACAGGCGTGGCTAATTTTTTATAACAAACAAATCAACGACTTCCAGAAGATTGGCATAAACAGGAACATCTGCTTTGGCTTTTAAGGTCTCCTCCCCTTTGCCGGTTTTAACTAACAACGCTTTCGCCCCGTAAGCTTTGGCAGCCAAAAGATCGCGCATTGAATCACCAATAACTAGCATTTCTTCAGGGGCAATATTAAATTGGCGCGCTGCCTGCAACAACAATCCCGTTTTTGGTTTGCGACAATCGCAGTTATCTTCAGGTCCGTGTGGGCAAATGAAAATCCCATCAATACGACCGCCCTTCTCTGCAACTTGTGCCAACATTTTTTTGTGGATTAAATTTAGAGTTTCTACGGTGAAATAATTTCGCGCAATTCCCGATTGATTGGTTGCGATTGCAACTTTGTACCCAAGGCGGTTTAATTTAGCAATTGCCTCAAGACTCCCGGGAATAGCATGCCACTCATCGGGAGATTTTATATAAAATGGCGAATCTTCATTGATTACGCCATCACGGTCGAGAACGATAAGCTTGAACATATTAATTTACCCCTAAATGTTCTTTTGGTTTTTAATCAACATCTTATATAGTTGATTTTTATTGGCACCAGTTATTTGCGCGGTTAATGTAGCCGCTTGTTTAGATGGGAGAGTTTCTGCTAGTAATTTTAAAATACGCAAAATTTCAGGATTAATTATTACAGCTTTTTCAGCTCCTTTTACTAAAATCACAAACTCCCCTTTTTGTCGCTGTGGATCATCCAACAGCCAATTTTTCACATCAACAAGCGGGCTCCCATAAATCGTTTCAAATGTCTTGGTTAGTTCTTTGGCGATAACCACATAACGTTCGGGACCGAAAACGGCGAGCATATTGCTTATGGTTTGTAATAATCGATGGGGGGATTCATAAAAAATTAGTGTGCGTTTTTCGGCTGCCAAATCATTTAGGTGTTGCAATTGTTGATTTGATTTTGCGGGCAAAAACCCTTCAAATACGAATTTATCAGTAGGCAGCCCTGCCGCGCCCAAGGCGGCAATTGCAGCGCATGCTCCAGGAATGGGGATAACTTGAAAACCTTTTTCGGTAACGGCTTTAACCAAGTGATAGCCGGGGTCGCTTATCAGAGGAGTTCCGGCGTCTGAAATTAAAGCAATGCTTTTGCTTTGCTGCAGTTGCTTGACAATAAATTGGCTACATTTGGTTTCGTTGTAATCATGCAAGGAAGTTAGGGGCGTTTGAATGCCGTAATGCTGTAATAACCTGCCACTATGTCGAGTATCTTCCGCTGCAATCAAATCAACCTGTTTTAGCGTTTCCAGGGCGCGTAAGGTGATATCTTTTAGGTTGCCGATTGGTGTGGCGACTAAAAATAATTTTCCTGGGTCTGTCATAATTTAGATTTTCTCATGAAAAAATACAGTTACTTGGCCCCATTCCATGGGGAAAAGCTGGCTTTTTGTGATTTTAAATTGCTCCGAGGGCAGGCTTTTTGTGGCGGTTATAACGCGCGCGCCAGAGCGCAGTTGTTTTTCAAGGAGTGCTGCCAAACTGCTCATTAATTTCTCATCAAAGCAAGTTGAAGCCATGTAAATAACGTCCGCGTCGCTAACAGCGACTTTGGTAAAATCAGCCTGAATAAATTCAATTTCCCCTGATTTGTTTGGATCAAAATCTGACAAGTTCGGCAATTCTTTTTTGAACAATTCTAGTTTTGTTTGCGCCACATCCACCAGGTCATCAAGCAGCTCTATTCCTTTACATTTAGCAAAAGGAAAGTTTAACGCGGCATACAAAACCACCCTGCCGCTACCCGATCCCCAATCATAAAATATTTCACCGGTTTTTGGAGCGACCTCATTAAAAATATCGTAAAGTGACGGCAGATGACTTTCGCCATAAACGAGGCAATTATCGTCATAGAGGCCATATTTTTTACGACACTCAATTGAAACAGCTGAGGGCGACACATCGTTGTAAATAGAGTATAAAAAGCGGTTAATGTTTTCTTGGTTCATTGTTTTTGTATCGCAATAGACTTCTTTTAATTGAAACCCTTTAAATTGTAATGAAATCGAGGTATTTTAGCAAACAGGATACGCGTAATGAATAAAATCGATTCTCATTTTAAAGTTGTTGTTGGTTTAGGCAAAACAGGTTTGTCCTGCATTCGCTATTTGGTGAAACAGGGGTTTAAAGTCGCCGTGGTTGACAGCCGCTTGGAGCCGCCTGGTTTAGAAGAGCTGCGACAAAATTTTCCGGAAATCCCGGTATATTTGGGCGATTTTAATATAGAGATTTTGTTGCAAGCCGGAGAGGTAATTGTTAGTCCAGGGGTTTCTTTGCGTGAGCCGGCTATTGTGGCGTGTTTGCAGCGTGGAATCAAAGCGATTGGCGATATTGAGTTGTTCGCGCTGGCAATAAAAGCCCCGGTCGTCGCAATAACCGGTTCAAACGGTAAAAGTACGGTTACGAGTTTAGTTGGTTTGATGGCAGAAGCAGCAGGAAAAAAAGTAAAAGTTGGTGGTAATTTGGGGTTGCCGGCGCTTGATTTGTTAGATCAAGATGCGGAGCTTTACGTTTTAGAACTTTCCAGTTTTCAGCTCGAAACCACATATTCGCTTAAACCAGCCGCCGCAGTGGTTTTAAATATCTCGTCAGACCACATGGATCGCTATCGAGATCTTAATGAATATTTGGTTGCTAAGCAGCGTGTTTACTTGAATTGTCAGGTTGCAGTGATCAATCGAGATGATAATCTTAGCTATGCTGACGCTGCATTGCCGCAAAGAGTTATTAGCTTTGGGGTAGATGAGCCTAGAGAAGGTAATTTTGGGATAATTGATGAGCATTTGGCGCGGGGAAATAAAAAATTATTACCGATAAAAGAATTAAAAATAAGGGGACTGCATAACACAGCGAATGCGTTGGCGGCTCTTGCATTGGGAGAGGTGGTTAATTTACCCCTTGAGGGAATGCTGGAGGTGTTGCGAACTTTTTCTGGGTTGCCGCATCGTTGCCAATGGGTTGCAAATATTAACGATGTTGATTGGTATAACGATTCTAAGGGCACTAACGTTGGGGCAACCGGGTCGGCAATTGCGGGTCTGGGGGCAGGAAGCCGTGGTAAAGTTATTCTTATTATTGGCGGTATTGGTAAAGACGCGGATTTTACTGCGCTGCGTGATGTTGTGGCAAAATATGTGCGCGCAGTGGTTTTGATTGGTAAAGATGCTTTATTGATTGAAAAAGCCTTGGCTGGGGTAAGTAAGTCTTTGCATGCCACCTCGATGGCGGAAGTAGTTACGATTTGTGCGAACGAAGCGTTGCCTGGAGATGCGGTTTTGCTTTCACCCGCATGTGCTAGTTTTGATATGTTTGATAATTTTGAGCATAGGGGTGAGGTTTTTACCAAAGAGGTGTCTATCCTTCGATAATTGAATTTATGCTTTACTCGCAACTTCCTGTTGCTCGCCCCTTTGGGGCCTGCCCTCGGCAGTTGCGAAAATTGACACGTCCATGTCAATTTTGTGTCGCCCGCGCTACTCGCGCTCTTCATTTACGTAAAAGTAAACTCCGGGCGCTCGTAGCGTGTGTAGCGCCTAAATTCAATTATCAAAGGCTAGAAGTTCTACGGATGGTTTATTTGAGAAAAATAACATTATGAACATCTTCACAAAAATAAAAAACACTAATTTTTATTACGATTACTGGTTGATGTTGGTGGCCTTTGCTTTGCTTGCTATTGGTTTTTTACTGTTAGCCTCGGCTTCAATGGGAATATCTGATAAATTTTATCACAGTCCTTTTCATTTTTTATCTCATCAGGCTATTTATCTTTTGTTGGGAATAATGGTCGGATTTTTTGTTCTACAGTTGCCTTTGAGTTTTTGGGAAAGAGCGGGTGGCTATTTATTGCTGGCTAGTATTTTTTTGTTGATGTTGGTTTTGGTTCCGGGGGTTGGTCGACACGTGAATGGTAGCGTTAGGTGGATAGGCTTTGGGCCAATATCCCTGCAGGTGTCAGAGTTTGCTAAAGTTGCGGTGACAATTTATAGCGCGGGTTATTTGTTGCGGCGGCAAGACGAGGTGCGGGTTGGTGTCAAAGGGTTTATTAAGCCATTGATTTTGTTGGGTATAGTGTCTGGATTATTGTTGCTTGAGCCTGATTTTGGTGCGATTGTGGTGATGGTGTTAACTTTGTTGGGGATGATGTATTTGGCCGGCGCAAGGTTGTGGCAGTTTATTGTTTTGTTGTTGTTGGTTGGAGCCGCTCTAGGAATGTTAGCTGTTGTTTCGCCATATCGTCTGATGCGGTTGACTTCATTTTTAAATCCGTGGGCAAAGCCTTTTGATAGTGGCTATCAATTGGTGCAGTCGCTAATTGCTTTTGGGCGAGGGGGGGTTTTTGGCGTGGGTTTGGGAAACAGTATTCAAAAATTGTTTTATTTGCCGGAAGCGCATACTGATTTTTTGTTTGCCGTCTTAGCTGAAGAGCTTGGAATTATTGGACAGGTGGTTGTTCTTAGCTTGTTTTCATTTTTAGTCGCGCGCGCTCTTTATCTGGGGCAAATGGCTGCGCGAATTAAAAATTGGTTTGCGAGCTATTTGGCATATGGTTTAGGGTTGTTGCTTGGATTGCAGGTGGTTATTAATGTTGGTGTTAACCTCGGGTTACTACCAACCAAGGGTTTGACCCTGCCTTTTATGAGTTATGGCGGCAGTAGCATGTTGTTTAATTGTATTATAATAGCTATTTTATTGCGTGTTTATCACGAGGTTAAAAGGGGCGAAGCAACTACGCCGAGGTCTTATTTTTTAGCAACAAAAGTGAAAAGGACAATTAATGATTTTGCAGGGTAATTGAATATGAAACACTTTTCTCCGATGCGACGAATTAAAAACATCCATTTTATTGGTGTGGGTGGATCTGGTATGAACGGTATAGCCGAGGTATTGTTAACCCAGGGTTATAACATTACGGGTTCAGACCAAAACTCTAATGCTTCAACTAGGCGGCTAACTTCATTGGGGGCGACAATATTTAAAGGTCACGATGCTAAAAATATTTCTGGAGCGGATGTGGTGGTGACTTCAAGCGCTGTTGGTCCTGATAACACCGAGGTTCGAGCTGCGCATAAGGCGCGGTTGCCAATTGTGCCGAGAGCACAAATGCTTGCGGAATTAATGCGATTTCATTATGGGATTGCGGTAGCGGGAACGCATGGCAAGACTACAACCACCAGTTTAATTGCGAGTATTTTAGCAGGGGCCAGGCTCGATCCCACTTTTGTTATTGGTGGAATACTAAATAGTGCCAGCGCAAGTGCGCGTTTGGGGGTTGGTAAGTATTTTGTGGTGGAGGCGGATGAAAGCGACGCTTCTTTTTTATATTTCAATCCAATGGCCAGCGTTGTAACCAACATTGATGCTGATCATATGCAAACTTATGACAACGATTTTGACAAGCTGAAGCAAGCTTTTTTGGATTTTTTACATCGACTACCATTTTATGGGTTGGCTGTGGTTTGTGTGGACAATCCGGTGATTAAGGGTCTTTTGCCGCAAATTTCTCGTCCGATAATAACCTATGGTTTTAGTGATTGTGCTGATGTGCAGGCATATGATTTTAAACAGCAGGGGTTTGCTTGTGATTTTAAAGTTCGTCGTGCGCAGCGGGATTCGGTTTTGAACATCCATCTGAATTTACCGGGAAAACACAACGTATTGAATGCCCTGGCTGCTATTACTATAGTAACCGAATGTTGCGATGTTGATGATGCTGCGATAATTTCCGTTCTGGATGGGTTTACTGGCGTTGGGCGGCGGATGCAGCGCTATGGTGAGTTATCGATGCCGCAGGGAAAGGTTCATCTGATTGATGATTATGGTCACCATCCCCAAGAGATACGTGCCACTTTAGAGGCTTTACGTGCCGCATATCCGGAAAAGCGGTTGGTTCTGGCTTTTCAGCCGCATCGCTACACTCGAACCCAGACATTATTTGAAGATTTCACCTCCGTGTTATCTGAGGTTGATGCCTTGTTATTAATGGAAGTTTATGCGGCCAGTGAAGCTCCTATAGCTGGAGTTGATAGCCGGATATTGGCGCGCAACATCAGACAGCGTGGCAAGGTTGAGCCTATTTTTGTGGCTAATAATGACGAGCTATGCTCTGTGTTGTCAACAGTTTTGCGCGACGGAGATATCTTGTTGATACAAGGAGCAGGGAATATTGGCTCGATGGCGCCGCGGTTGCATCAGGAGTTTGGGTGTTCGCAGTAGCAGGATTTTATGAAAAATATTTCTTCCAATTTGCGCGGTAAACTAAAGCAAAATCATGTGTTGGCTGAGCACACCTCTTGGAAAATTGGTGGACCAGCAGAGTATTTTTACGAGCCTGCGAATTTAGAGGATTTAAAGTTATTTCTCCAGGGCTGGAAAGAAAAGTCAATCACAGTTTTTGGTGCCGCTACCAATGTGTTGATTCGAGATGGCGGAATCAAAGGATTAGTAATTTATTTGCGGAGTTGTCTAAATGAACTAAGCGAGCTTGATGGGTTTACCTTGCGCGTTGAAGCTGGGGTTGGGCTCTCCTCGCTTGTACAAAAATGTGTGCATTTGGGCATGATAGATGCGGTTTTTCTGGCGGGTATTCCAGGCACCGTTGGTGGGGCATTGGCAATGAATGCCGGCGCCTACGGAGATTATATTTGGAATCATGTTGTTGCGGTTGAAACCGTTAACCGGTCGGGCGAAATTAAGCTGAGGCAGGCGCAAGAATTTACGGCCGGCTATCGTCAAGTTGCTGGGTTGGCAAAGGACGAGTGGTTTGTTGCTGCCCAATTGAACTTTGCTCGTGGTGATAGGCAAGAGATGGAGAGGCAAATACGAGAGCAACTGCAAAAACGTAAGAATTCGCAGCCGCTTGATTTTCCAAGTTGTGGTTCAGTGTTTCGCAATCCCCAAGGTGATTATGCGGCTAGATTGATTGAAGCGTGTGGGCTCAAAGGCAAACAAATTGGCGGAGCCAGGGTTTCGGAAAAACATGCTAATTTTATTGTTAATTGTGGAGGAGCGACCGCCGCTGACGTCGAAGCTCTAATGCAAGAAATTATGGTTGCTGTTAAGAAGGATCACAATATTGATCTAATTGCCGAAGTTCGTATTTTAGGGGAATAAAGCATATTTTATTGGCGAAGCCAAACAAGTTTAATTTTTATACGGGGCTATGATTTTGTTTTTAAACAGAAAAAATAAGCAAAGAAAAGCTCAGCAAAACATCCAGGCTAAAAAAGAGGCTACGGGTTGGAATTGGGCATTACTGCTTAAAATTGCAGTTATCGGCGTGCTAGTTTTTTTGTTGTGGCGTGGTTGGGACTACACTAAGCCAAGTAATTTTCCGGTCAAACAAGTGCAGATTACTTCCTCCTACGAACATGTTGATAAAAAGCTTTTGCAAAATATAGTCGCGTCTTACGTTAACAACGGATTCTTCTATTTGAACGCGATTGGAATGAAGCGCCAATTGCTAAAGTTGCCTTGGGTGTATGCGATTTCGGTTCAGCGCAAATGGCCGGATACAATAGCAATTAATGTTGTTGAGCAACACGCTGTTTTGCAATGGGGCGCTAAGGCCTTGATTAACGATAAAGGGGAGATTTTTGAGTCGCCAGTTGCTACTTTCCCCAAGGGATTGTCGATGGTTTTTGGTCCAGAAGAGAGAGGGTTTGAAATTTTTACTTTGTATAAGAAAGCGCAAAAGGTGTTTGAGCCGTTGGAGTTGTCAATTAAACAGTTATATTTTAAGTCGCAGGGTTATTGGGAGGTGTTGCTTGACAATAACGCCATGGTTTATTTAAAAGAAAATGAGCCGCTGGTTCAATTAGAGCTTTTGGGTGGTCTTTATCCGAGGATAACAGCGGGTCATAATGATCCACCTAAATCAATCGATTTGCGTTATAATACTGATGGCTTGGCGGTTAAGTGGTAGCCAGTAGGCGCAAGTTAATAAATTTTTAAAATGAGCGATTGACTTATTTATTATAAACAATCTATGTGATAATCTGCTGCAATTCGAGGTTTGTGTGGGAATTAATGATATGCGCAAAAAAGCTGAGAGTAATTTATTTGTTGGTTTGGATATTGGCACAACTAAGGTTGTTGCTTTGGTTGGTGAGGTTGGTTTAGACGGAAAAATAAATATAATAGGCATTGGATCACATCCCTCTCGTGGTTTAAAACGCGGGATAGTGATTAATATTGATTCTACGGTGCAGTCGATTCAGCATGCTATTGATGAGGCCGAGTTAATGGCTGGTTGTGAAGTTCATTCGGTTTACACGGGTATAGCAGGAAGCCATATTCGTGGTTTTAACTCACATGGTATAGTGGCAATTAGAGATCGTGAGGTGACCCAATCAGATATCGATCGCGTTATTGACGCGGCAAAAGCAGTAGCTATTCCTGCTGATCAAAAAATTCTGCATATTTTGCCGCAAGAATTTATTATAGATAGCCAGGAAGGAATACGCGAACCCATTGGGATGTCAGGAGTTCGTTTAGAGGCCAAAGTGCATATTGTCACCGGTGGTGTAAGTGCTGCACAAAACATTGTTAAGTGTATTGAGCGTTGTGGTTTACGGGTAAGTGATATTATTTTGCAACCATTAGCTTCAAGCGCTGCCGTTCTTACGGATGACGAAAAGGAGCTTGGGGTGTGCTTGGTAGATATAGGGGGCGGTACTACAGATATTGCTGTTTTCACTGATGGTGCTATTCGACATTCCGCGGTAATTCCAATCGCTGGTGATCAGGTTACTAACGATGTTGCTATCACATTACGCACCCCAACAAAATACGCCGAAGAAATTAAAGTAAAGCACGCCTGTGCGTTAAGTCACTTAGCGGATAGTAATGAGATTATAGAGGTCCCAGGTACGGCACAAAAGCAGATGCGGACAGTTTCGACTAAAGAGTTGTCTGAAGTAGTTGAGGCTAGATATGAAGAATTGTTTACTTTGGTGCTTGCCGAATTGCGACGTAGTGGTTTTTATGGTTTAGTTGCTGCTGGTATAGTTCTTACTGGTGGTGCTTCCAAGGTTAATGGAGTGGTTGAGTTGGCAGAGCAAGTGCTTCAGTTGCCAGTTCGATTGGGGATGCCGCAAAACATCGGTGGCATGGCTGAGGTTGCTAGCAATCCCATTTATGCAACTGGCGTTGGTTTGTTGCTAACTGGACATCAGCAATACCAACAGGGAAAAACCGAGCCAACAACTTTGGGCGAACATAAAAAACTGTGGGCTAGGATGAAAAATTGGTTTCAGGGGAACTTCTAATATAGCCTTCGCTAATTGAATTTATGCATTGTCGCCTGCGCTACTCGCACTCCTCATTTACGCAAAAGTAAACTCCGGGTGCTCGTAGCTAGGCTTCGCGCCTAAATTCAATTTTCGAAGGCTATAAGTTCCATAACCGACTTAGTTGTGGATGTCTAATATTTAAAACTTTATCTTTTGAGGAAGACATGTTCGAATTATCAGAAAATCAAATTACAAATGCTACGATCAAGGTGATTGGTATTGGTGGCGGTGGTGGTAATGCTGTTGAGCATATGATCAGCGAAAGTGTAGATGGAGTGGAGTTTATTTGCGCTAACACCGACCTGCAGGCATTGCGTAATTCACGCGCCAAAACATTAATTCAGTTGGGCGGAGAGTTAACCAAGGGCTTGGGAGCTGGTGCTGATCCCGAGGTTGGCCGCAAGGCTGCAGAAGAAAATCGAGAAATAATTCGCGACATTTTAGCTGGAACCGACATGGTGTTTATAACCGCTGGTATGGGTGGTGGTACTGGTACTGGGGCTGCTCCAATTTTTGCCGAGGTTGCAAAAGAGCTTGGTATTTTAACCGTTGCTGTTGTTACCAAGCCCTTCATTTTTGAGGGCCGTAAGCGGGTTTTGGTGGCTGATGAAGGCATCAAAAAACTGACTGCAAATGTCGATTCTTTAATTACTATACCAAACAACAAGTTGCTTCCGGTTTTAGGAAAAAATATCTCTTTGTTACATGCTTTTAAGGCTGCAAATAACGTTTTATTAGGTGCTGTACAGGGTATTGCCGAGCTAATTACCAAGCCTGGATTGATCAACGTTGATTTTGCTGATGTTCGTACCGTAATGTCTGAAATGGGTATGGCCATGATGGGGACAGCCAATGCAAGCGGTGAGAATCGTGCGCGTATTGCTGCCGAGGCTGCAATCTCAAGTCCGCTTTTGGAAGACGTTGATTTCAGTGGTGCTGGCGGGGTGCTAGTTAATATTACTGCTGGTCCAGATATGTCGATAGGCGAATTTGAAGAGGTGGGAGATGTTGTTAAATCATTCACTTCTGAGGACGCTACTGTGGTTGTCGGAACGGTTATTGATCCCAGTATGATTGATGAGTTGCGTGTAACGGTTGTTGTGACTGGCTTGGGTGGAAAGGGGCGTACCAGAAAGAGTGATACAGCGGTTAATACTCCCAAAAGAAGCACTAACGAAAGCGTCAGGACTAATGAAGCGGTGGATTACCGAAAACTTGATAAGCCTACGGTGCTACGTAATAATGCCGCAGGCGTGCCTGTAGACGAAGCTGATCGTTTGGCGGCGGTTTTGGATAAAGATATTGAATATCTAGATATCCCGGCATTTTTGCGCAGAGACGATAAAAATAGCTAATAACTATATATCTCATTGATAATAATGGTGATTTTTTGGTGAGTTATTTTTGTTAAATGAAGCCTATCTAATCTCCATTTGTAATGTAATAAAAGCTATAACTTGTATTTCCCCGTGGCTTGCCACGGGTACATTTGAGGGAAAGTTTGA
>CAZMGW010000008.1:0-44588 GCA_964565935.1 uncultured Coxiellaceae bacterium | reverse complement strand
TCTATATTTTTAAATTTGTTTTATATGGCAGGCCCAGCTAATTTCCAGGACTGGGCTTGTTGTGTCGCAAAGGCAGCCTATGGCGAGACGCTGCCTATTTTTCCTCAAATGTTCCTGCCCAGTGTAGAGTGAGATTGACCGCGCAGTTGTGTACCTCTCGATGATATCATTTTGGGGACGCCGTGAATAAACCTCCCTGTTGGTTCGCATTCGCCATCCATGTCTCATAGCGCCCCAAACGATATCATCTCGGATACACATCTGCGCGGGTTGCGTAAAGTCGGTAGCCGCTGGTTTTAGCCTGCGTTGGCGCGAGCAAATCGTACGAGCTTTGCCACCGCAGAGGGTTAGGAATTAGGTATTATCAATAACCTTGAGATTTTTAGTTTGGGTGAGGCAACTTTCTTAATATTTCCTTAATGTTAGGCTGCTATAGTTCTTATTAGAATGGCAATTGCTTATATCGGTTTGATTTTTAATACAAAATATTGTATGGCCATTAATTTTAATAATAGAACAGGCGAAAATATGTTATTGCATGCCAAATACAGGGTGGTGTTGTCGGGATGGAAAACGCTATTTGCGCTTCCACTTTATGTTGCGGTTTTGTTTTTTTCATCTGCATTGCTTGCTGGTCCTGGAGAAGATGTCACTGCACAGGGGGTTGAATTGTCTGCGCAATCTAAGAGCGCTCCTAGCCAAGAAGTTACATTTATTGAGCAGTTAGAGCGTTTTGTTAACCAACAGTTGAGTAGCGGTGTAAGTCCCACGGATATTTTCAAGATGGTTTTTCAACAAGTCAATCGTGCACTTACAACATGCCAACCTAAAGACTGTTTCAAGTTATTAGAGCAATTTAAAACAGTAAGATCCCAAAAGTTATTAAAGCGCGCTTTCGAGATCAATCCGGATTTTGATGAATGTATGCAAACGTTTGCTGATAGCCAATCCCTAGTTGCTTTGGCGTTAATGGAGTTGTGCTTTAGGTATAGTTTGCCCTCGAATGAGATGGCTAAATTTCTATTAGGCGAATCCCCGTCGGACCTGTCTAGATTGGATCCAAACCATTTCCTTTTGTTCGTTTATAAGGCTAGGGATCTTAGTGGTTCATTCTCCACAGGGGGAGAATTTGAAAATCGGCGCGCAGCTTTGGCGGAGCTTGCTAAAGCAAGGGGAGCGGATGAGGGGCGATTGCGCGGTATGCGCGCCATGTATGGTGGAGAGAAAGGCAAAAAGTCTCTTGCTCAAATGGAACTTTTAGAAAAAATTCAGACATATTTACTCAAGGAAAGTAAAGAGAAGGGTTGGGAATTTGACAAAAAATTTATTGAGAAATTTGAAACGGGGCATTGCGGAGGAATCTCTGCAGTGTGGTTGTTTTCTAAATGGCTACAAACTCAACCGGGAAAGGACAGGGATGACTCTGCTTGGTTTGAATCTATGGTGAAAAAGATTGCTAGCTGGGATGGTGGTTCTAGCTCAGGTGACGAACAAATCGAAAGATTTATTTCTCTAATAAGATATTATCAAGAACCCGGCGAATATTCGCTAATGAATCAGGATGATTTGGATCAAAGTTTAGAATATAGCAAACAAGGAAGTGAACCTGTTAAACCACCCCGAAGAGAATACTCAATTGCCGCATTATTTACGTTGGAACAATTAAAACAACTCCTGAGAGAACAAAACATAATTCAAGATGAGCGGTTGATTATTATTAGCGGGCACAATCATAAGACAGCTTTATTTAAAAATGGAAAAGATTATTATTATTTTGATCCTAATAGTTGTGTCGGTGAGGTTGAAACAGATTCAATTGATGAATTAGCTGAGTTGATTTTTTGTGCAAATTTTTCTATGCCGGCGCTTAGAGTGTTGCCAGGTTATGACAAGCCATCGCCATTGGCATTCCGGATGTTTTCTTTTGAAGGTAGCCCGAAGGCTACCTATCCATCGCCGAAAGAAGTTTTGGGCCGAATTAAACCCCAATTGGAAGCAGACCCAAGATATGCTGAGGGAGTTGCAGGATTAAATTTATCTATCAAGATTGGATGTTTAGAATCCTTGCGATATCACTTGGATCAAGGTTGTGATCCTAATGTGGCGGATTCAGAGGGTTATACTCCGCTGATGCGGGCTGCTATGCGTGGCCGTGTTAAAGTTGTAAAAGAGCTCGCTGGGAGAGCAGGGGTTGAGCTTAATAAACGGGACAAGTATGGCAAGACCGCTCTTATGTTGGCTGCTTTGGGTGGTCATACTGGGGCTGTAAAAGAGCTTGCTGGAAGAGTAGGGGTTGATGGTCTTAATAAGCAGGACAAGGATGGCAAGACCGCTCTTATGTGGGCTGCTACTTATGGCCATGCTGAGATTGCTGAGTATCTTCTTGAGCATCCCAATATTCAGACAAATATGTGTGATGATTCTGATGGTGCTTGGAACGCACTGTGTTATGCCAGCTTTTTTAACCATCAGGCTGTTGTTAAGGTTTTTGTTTTAAATGATAGGGTAAATGTTAATCTGTCAAATAAATGGGGGAAAACTGCTCTCATGTATGCCGCAGAAAAAGGATATGTTGAAGTTGCTCAAGAACTTCTGAATTCTCCCGGGATTAATTTGACCATCCAAGATGATATTTATAAAGAAACCGCGCTTGATTATGCCAACAAAAAAGAGAATGATGGAAAAGATGAGGCGCGTGCTAAGATTGCCGAATTGATAGAGGCAAAAATGCAGGCTCTTACTGTAAAATAGGTTTCGACATTTAGAGGCACAACACTTGATTCCAAAAACATTTATACCAAAATTGTTCTCGTTATTACGAGAAGACTATTCTCTTCGCACTTTAAAATCTGACATAGTGGCTGGGTTAACGGTCGCTATTGTTGCGTTGCCGCTTGCGATGGCGCTGGCAATTGCTAGTGGTGTGTCTCCAGATAAGGGGTTGGTTACGGCTGTTGTTGCCGGGTTTATGATCTCTTTTTTGGGTGGGTCCAGAGTTCAGATTGGAGGCCCAACCGGCGCTTTTGTGGTTGTTGTGTATACTGTGATTGCCCAGCATGGCTATGACGGATTAATCATGGCAACTTTGTTGGCTGGGTTGATTCTGATCGTTGCGGGATACACAAGACTTGGACAGCTAATTAAATTTGTTCCCCACCCGGTAATTATCGGTTTTACGGCAGGAATAGCCGTTATCATCGCTTCATCACAGGTGAAAGATTTTTTTGGGCTTGAATTGACCAAGGTGCCGGCAGATTTTATTCCCAAGTGGCATAGTTATGTTGAGGCATGGCATACGTTTTGTCCAACAACAATCATGCTTGGGGTTTTGGCCCTTGGAATTATTATTTTACTGCGTCGTTATGCTCCGAAATTGCCAGGTTATTTGATTGCTGTTGCCGTCTGTGCGCTTATTGTGGCTATTTTCCATCTGCCCATTGAGACTATTGGCTCACAGTTTCCTGTGTTGCCACGGGGTTTGCATTTGCCAAAATTCCCTGTGTGGAGTTTGACAAAATTTCAAGAAGTTATCCCTTCGGCGTTTACCATAGCTTTTCTTGCAGGTATCGAATCTCTGCTTTCTGCTGTTGTGGCTGATGGTATGACTGGGTTCAAGCACCGACCTAATCAAGAGCTAGTTGGAGAGGGGGTTGCGAATATTGCTTCAGCATTATTTGGCGGACTTCCTGCAACTGGGGCCGTTGCTCGTACTGCAACCAATATCAAAGCTGGTGGCAAAACGCCCATGGCTGGTATTTTCCATGCGCTTTTTCTGTTGCTGTTTATGTTTTTTGCTATGGATGCAATAGCATTTATTCCTATGGCGGCACTTGCTGCGATACTGTTTATTGTGGCGTGGGGCATGAGTGAAACCCATCACTTTATCCATGTTTTGCGGTTATCTGCTTCTGATCGCCTTGTTATGCTTTTGACTTTTGGGCTGACTGTTTTTGTTAGTTTAACTGCAGCAATTGGTGTGGGTATCACTTTGGCATCGCTTTTGTTTATGCGCCATATGTCACAAACTGTAGAAATTCGCAGTCAAGGCCGACATTTGGCTGATATCTACGACACGAAATACGAGGAAGAAAATCAACGTGTTGATCTACCCGATGGGGTTGAAGTTTTTCAAATTACTGGGCCCGTTTTCTTTGGTGTCGCAGGCGATTTGCTAGAGACACTAAAATTGATGGGGCACATGCCCCGAGTTCTTATTTTACGAATGCGTTTGGTGCCATATTTGGATGCTAGCGGCGAAAGCGTTATTCAGAATATTATTCAGCAGTGTCGTAAAAGTAACACAACTGTCATTTTAAGTGCCGTGCAAAAACAACCCGCAGAGGTTCTTTTGAAGGGGCATATTAGAGATGGTAAAGATGGAGTTTTGTTTAGCCGGGATTACAGCGCAGCGATTAATATGGCAGAGCGCATAATCAAAAATAAATGATTTTTATACTATTATGATTCAAGTCTACTGAATCTCTTTATAGTGGGGTTTATATAATTAGGGTATTTTTAAGTATCAAATTTTAGTCAAATTAGTAGAAAAGCGATTCCCGAAATTAGAGCCATTATACTGCCATGATAAAAACATTTTTCGATAGCTTTGGGTTGATGTTTAGTGGTGGTTTTTTAACTGCGGTAGTTTCCATATCCTTGTTGAAAGTACGGCGACATGTTATCCATGTCACTTTAAATTAGGGTAAATTTTTTCTTCAGCTTTTTTCTAAGAGGGATATTTTTTAGGCGCACATACTGTGGCAAGCCATTTTTAAATGGAGGGAAGTCTTCCCCTTTGATCAGAGGGGAGAGGTACTTACGACAGAGATTGGTTATGTGATAGCCATCAGGTGTGATAAAGTCGCGCGGCATTTTCTTTTCGACATTAGCAACTTTTTCAAGTTCTACGCTACCTATTGCCCAGCGATAGGGTTTATCTGATTTGCGCTCGACGGTTACCATGATGTTACCTTTGCCGGCCAGAGCGAATTCAACCGCGGCCTTGCCTAAGGCATAGGCTTGTTCTACATCGACTTTAGATGCGATATGGCGTGCAGCGCGTTGGAGATAATCAACCACAGCCCAGTGGTATTTGTAACCAAGCTTGTGTTTAATTAATTTGGCAATTAGTGGTGCGGTACCGCCTAACTGTTTGTGGCCAAAAACGTCACGGCACTCAGAGGTAGACAAAAACTTCCCATTTTGATCCCGCAATCCTTCAGAAACCACAATTGCGCAACAGCCATGTTTTTTGACACAAGTATCGACCTTTTTTAGGAATTTTTCTTCATGAAAAATTACTTCAGGGAATAAAATAATGTGAGGTGGTTCACCAGTCTTTTCACTAGCCAAGCCAGCTGCAGCTGCAGTCCATCCAGCATGCCTGCCCATCACTTCCATCACGAAAATTTTGGTTGAGGTTGCGGCCATAGAGGCAAGATCGTATCCTGTTTCTCGTATTGAAGTAGCGATGTATTTAGCTACCGAGCCAAAACCTGGGCAGGTGTCGGTGAATGGTAAATCGTTGTCCATGGTTTTGGGTATACCAACACAAGCAAGAGGATAACCCATAATTTGACTCATTTGGGAGATTTTGTGGGTGGTATCCTGAGAGTCGCCGCCACCATTATAAAAGAAATAGCCGATGTTGTGGGCAGCAAACACTTCAATTAAACGCTCATATTCGATACAGTTTTGTTTGAAGCACTGTAATTTATAACGACAAGAACCAAAAGCGCCTCCTGGGGTGTGACGTAAGGCAGCAATATCTTTTGCGGTTTCTTTGTTAGTATCGATTAGTTCTTCAGCTAATGCTCCAACTATGCCGTTTCTACCAGCATAGACCTTGATTCCATGTTTTCTTGAGGTTTCGATTATGCCGCAGGCAGTTGAATTGATGACGGCGGTGACGCCGCCAGATTGTGCATAAAATGCATTTTTTTTATGAGTGGTCATTTCATCTCCTGTTTCTATCCGGCAACGTAATCTTAGCTAATTCCATGAGGCTATTAAATAGTACTAATCTCTAGAATCCTATCGATACGAAAACACCTAGATTCTTTTCTTAAAGTACAAAACCCATCAATACCAATAAATTTCTTATCTTGATAAATCATCTCGCCAACAGAGCGAGGTTCTATAATGCGCCTGGATTTTTCATCCTGGGCTGTTAAATAAGTTATTTCTAACGATTTTTTGTTAGTAATAGCATTTTTTATAACGGCAATTTTTTCTTCAAGCGGCAATTCTTTTGCGGCTTGTTGGTACTGAAATTTGGTCAAAAAGTTCACAATGCGATAATCGATAAAAACATTTTTGGTTGTTATCCTTTTTTTAAGAACCAAACCTTCCAGGCTGGTGCATCTGCTTAATGCCACATACATTTGTCCTGGTGAAAAAGTTGTACCCAAATCAACAATAACATTATCAAAGGTTTTACCCTGGCTTTTGTGAACGGTTAATGCCCAAGCAAGCCGCATTGGGTATTGAGTAAAACCACCAATTTTCAGCGTATTCAAGCCATTGGTTTCTTCATTGATTTCGTATTTAAACACATCCCAGCTGTATGGATGTATGTCAACAATCTCTCTGTTTGATAATTGTACCATTATTATATCAGTATTATTTTTTTTATCACGTCCAAAAGCAGTGATATGACCAATTGAGCCGTTAACCCAGCGGCCATCTGGATCATTATTAACCAACATTACTTGGGCACCAATTTTTAGCTTTAACTCTTGGTCTGTTGGGAAGGCGTTTGGTTGGATATCTCCGGAGGTTTCAGCCGTATAGACCTTTTCTTTTTCTTTAATACGTCCCAGCATGGTGTCGTTGATTCTTTTTACGGCGTCATTGGTGCCGGTAAGGTATACCCAAAATTCATCGTCCAGTGTTTTGAAATCAGGTTGTAGGCGTTCATTTAAAGCTTGAAGGTGTTTGTCGGTGATGGTGTTGTTGCGGATCGCATTAAGCAGGTTAATAAAAGCAGTATCTGTTTGGCGATAAATTTTTTCAAACTCAACAAACTCAAATGTTGCTTCATGTTCAATAAAAGATTTAGCTGAGAAAAAATAAGGACTTTGATAGAAATTCTTAAAAAAATGGGCAACGTCGCTTTTTACTACTGGAGGAATTTGATAAAGATCCCCGATAAAAATCATTTGGATGCCGCCAAATGGTTCAAGTGGGTAAGGGCCATTTAAGGTTAAAAATCTATTTATACAATCCAGGAGATCTGCTCTTACCATCGAAATTTCATCAATGATAATAGTGTCCAGGTTTTTTAAGAGTTTTTTAATTTTGTTATTCTTAGAAACTCTCTTTACTTTTTCTACGGTGATATCGATGGAAAAGCCGAAAAAAGAGTGGATTGTTGCGCCGTTTACGTTAATAGCAGCGACGCCAGTTGGGGCTAATACCGCAATATTTTTTTTAGCATGGCTACGACAATGGTGTAAGAAAGTTGATTTGCCAGTACCTGCTTTGCCAAATATTAATAAATTGTGCTTAGATTTTTCAACGAGATTTAAGGCTTTTTTAAACTGATCGTTAATTTCGATAGTGCGCATGGCATACAAAACTTATTATTTCTTGTTAATGCAGCGGAGGCTATTATGCCATTTTTTTTATCTTGGCATTTAAACGACTTTTGTGGCGCGCAGCTTTATTTTTTTCGAGAATTTTTTTTGCGGCCATTTTGTCTAGTACGGGAATGGCTTCTTTTAATGCCGTTATGGCCTCTTCTTTTTTATTTGCTACGACAGCTGCGTCAACTTTTTTGATGTAGGTGCGATATGTTGATTTTAAGCTTGTATTATGTTTGCGACGTTGTTCGTTTTGAACTGCTCGTTTTTTTGCTGATTTGGTGTTAGCCACTTTTTATTCCCCTAAGAAATTTTACTTTGTTGCTAATATGCCTTGATCTTGTTTGGCTGTCAATGGGGGTGGGGAAGCATGAAAATTGAGTAATGATCGTGGCAGTATGCTATAATGGCCGCGGTGTTTTGTATAAAACATGTTGATTAATAAAGAAAAACTTTGGTTGTTTTCTATTGTTTGACAATGGTTAAATGTTAAAGTTATAAGGATCTTGTTTGTTTCTATATTTAAACTGTGAAAATGAAAAAAAGCCTACTTAAATCTACATTTGCTTTTTCTTGTATGACTGTCATTTCACGCATCACTGGATTTGTGCGTGAGTTGATTTTTGCCTATGTTTTTGGGGCAACAGCCGGGCTAGATGCTTTTTTTGTTGCTTATCGTATCCCCAATTTTTTACGGAGTTTGTTTGCCGAAGGGGCATTTTCTCAAAGTTTTGTTCCAGTGCTGTCGGAATACCGGCAGCGGCGTGACGAAGCAGACGTTAAAGCTTTTCTGGGAGCCATGGCTGGGGTAATGCTTTTGGTGTTGTTTGTTTTTACTTTGATTGCGATTCTAGTTACACCATGGTTGGTTTATATTTTTGCTCCTGGGTATATTCATGATCCTGGTCGCTTTGATCTAACAACAGCGATGTTGCGCATAACCTTTCCTTATATTTTATTTATTTCATTGACTGCGTATGTCAGTGCAATTTTAAATGCTTATGGCAAATTTGGCGTTCCCGCGTTTGCGCCTAATTTTCTAAACTTGGCCTTAATTGGTGCGGCTATTTTTATGGCGCCATATTTTGCCCAGCCAGTTGTGGCTTTGGCTTGGGGGATTTTTATTGGTGGTGCGGCACAGCTTTTATTTCAACTCCCATTTTTATACAAACTTAATCTAATGCCGAGGCCGCATATTTTATGGCGTGATTCAGGGGTAAGGCGCGTATTAAAATTAATGGTGCCAGCTATATTTGGCGTTTCGGTAGCGCAAGTAAGCTTTTTGATTGATAACATGCTGGGATCATTTTTGCGTGTAGGTAGTATATCGTGGTTGAATTTTTCTAATCGTTTAACTTTGTTTCCTCTGGGGGTTTTTGGTGTGGCAATTGCTACTGTAGTGTTGCCATATTTGTCACGCAAACATGCTTCACAATCGCACGAGGAATTCTCAAGGGCGATTGATTGGGGGCTGAAATTTGTATTAATTATTGCATTGCCGGCAGTGGTTGGTATTGCTGTGCTCGCTGGCCCAATTGTGATGACATTGTTTCAGCATGGAAAATTTACTGACTTCGACGTGATAATGGTACGGCGTAGTTTGTGGGGTTTTACCGTTGGTATTCCTGCTTTTATGCTAGTTAAGGTGCTGGCTTCGGGTTTTTATTCGCGGCAGAATATTAAAACACCGGTGAAAATAGCGGTTACCGCAGTATTGGCTAATATCGTACTTGCTACCATTTTGGTTTTTCCGCTAAAACACGCGGGGCTTGCGCTTGCTACTTCATTAACATCCAGCCTCAATGCTGGTTTGCTATTTTGGACAATTAGGCGCGAAAAACACTATGAGCCTGGCAAGGATTGGAAGATATTTTGGTTGCGATTGATTTTTGCCAATGTCGTTTTAGCATTATTTCTGTGGCTTGTTACTGCTGATTTAGCAGTGTGGTTTAGTTGGAGCGCCTTTGCTCGAGTATGGCATTTGGCTCTTTTATGTGTTGGCGCAGTTGTATCTTATTTTGTGTGTTTATGGTTGAGTGGAATGAGGTGGCAAGATTTTGTTTTGCGGGATGAATAGAAGAAGGCTACATAACCTTTATAACCCAGGTAGTACAGCCAGAGAAGATCATCTGCATTGCTACCGCAGTGACTATCAATCCGGTAATGCGTATGAGAGTTTCAGTAGCATTTAGTTTGTCAATTAACCGATTGATTTGAAAAGAGAATAACATACAAGCGAAGTTGATTAACATGGCAATAGTGATGCAGATTATAGTTACTATTGCTCCATTCATCGAAGCAAAAGAGACAGCAGCTGTCATTGTTCCGGGTCCAGCAATTAGAGGGGCTGCAAGCGGTACTATAGATATGTCTCTAGATCTATCATTTTCTTCGTTTTCTTCAAAAAACTTACCTTTTCTGACCGCAGTTAAGCCAATAATGAAAAGAATAATACCGCCAGCCACGCTTAATGAATAAATCTCCACATGAAAAATCTTTATCAACAAAAAATCGCCAATACTGGCCAAGATTACTAATATTAAAAGGGCTGCAATTGTTGAGCGTACCGCTATTTTAGTTAGCTCTTTGCGCAAATATGTGGGGTGTCTTGAAGTGATAAACAGTATTTTGGTTACTGGGTTTATTAAGACTAGAAAATATAAAGAGTTTTCGATTATTTGTGCTAAATTCATAACAAGCATTTTCCTCGATCATATTGTTTTGTCAACAAATTTTTTGGGAGTTGCCTGGCTCCCTGGTGCTTGAAGACCACTTTTTTATCCGGCCTTTGTTACAAGTGACATCAGGTCAATACGCTTCACCAAGCGATTAAATCTAACGAAAAGTATTATTCCGGTGACAAAAAGGCCAATTATAATTCCCCACCATATTCCTGCACCACCAAAGTTAAATTTAAATGCCAATAAATAAGCACATGGAAACGCAATACACCAAAAGCAGATGATACTGACAAACATTGGTAACCTTGTGTCTTTTAATCCTCTTAATGCTCCTATACTGATCATGCGTAAACAATCTACCAGAATTAAAATCCCAACTAGCAATAAAAAGGTTGAAGCTTCTTTTACTAATTTTTGCAGATGCGGAGAGTGTATATCTATATCTAAGCCAATCGCCAAATTAGGAAAGAAAATATAGAAGGCGCTGAACAGCAGTATAACTCCAATACTAATTCCCATGTTAACTATAGCTGTTAGCTTTAATGATCCTCTGTTGTTTCTACCAACTTCATTTCCAACTCTCGCAGTTGTTGTTTGGGTCAAAGCAAAAATGAAAGCTAATGAAAGCATGAGATATTGGTTGGCAATTTGATACGCTGCTAAAGTAGTTGTACCCAAAACCCCCATCATGATGGCAACAACGGCAAACAAAGCAAAGTCGGCGCCGTACATAAAGCCAAGTGGGAAGCCAACGCGCATAAGTTCCAGCAAGAATTTTTTATTAATCGCCCACCATTTATGAAATAAACGATAGTCGCGTAGGTGTTTAGAAAGATGTATGTAATAAAAGAATAGCAAAGCCACCAAGCAATAAGAGGTGGTGAGGGCGTAACCGATGCCAGCAAGTCCTGATTTTGGGAAGCCGAACTTACCAAACAAAAAAGCATAAAAAAAGAAAATTTGTATTGGCACCGTTAAAAGATTCATCAAGGTTACTATTCTGGGTTTGTTAATTCCGATTAAAAATTGTTCTACTACAAATATTATGGTTAAAGGTAACATCGGCCAAATTAACGCTTGAAAAAAAGGTTTTGCTATCTTAATAACGACCGGGTCTTGTCCAGTCCAAACTAAGATAATAGGCGCAAACCACATGATTAGCATCATTAATGGTGCAAATATAATTGCCATAATTATTCCCTGTTTAAAGCATACGCTAATACTATGAGTATCTTCTGCCCCAAAACTTTGGGAAACCATGATACATACAGAACAAAGAATGTTGATAAAAAACACAACAACTGAAATATAAATCTCCCACACCAGTGCGTTGGCGGCTAAGTGGTCTTCTCCTAAATGTGCGACCATGATTGTGGCAATAAAAACGCCTAATGCAATGATCGCTTCAGATGCAATTAATGGCAAAGCTAATCTTATTGAATATTTAAATTCAGAAAGGATATTTGATAAAGAAAAAGTGGAATTCACATCGTGTCTCATAAATTTAAAGCGCTTTACTATAATAGTAACTTACGTCAAAATCATTGTATATTTATATTTCGTTAGTAATTTATGCGCCTAATTCGTGGTTTGTACAATTTAAACACAAAATTTGCCAATGGTTGTGTAGCTACTATCGGTAATTACGATGGCGTGCATCTGGGTCACCAACAAATATTGACTCATCTTAAAGAAAAATCAGAAGAACTTAAAGTACCCGCAGTTGTTATAATTTTTGAGCCACAGCCAGAAGAGTTTTTTACTGGCGATAAATCTTTGCGTCTGACGAGTTTGCGGGAAAAAATGCAGTTGTTTTTCAAATATGGTATCGATGCGGTTTTGGTTTTGGCTTTTAACCCTCATTTGGCTGGTATTTCTGCTACCAACTTTGTGGAAAAAATTTTAGTTGCTGCGTTGCATGTTCGTTATTTAATAATCGGTGATGATTTTTCTTTTGGTCATAAGCGTGAGGGTGATTTTGCATTCTTGAATCGATGCGCAAGTTCTTTGGGGTTAAGGATTGAAAGGGTTTCATCGTTTAAGATTGAGGGAATGCGAGTCAGTAGTTCATTTATTCGCATTGCTTTGTTGCAAGGGAATTTAAAAGTTGCAACCAGATTTTTAGGCAGGCCATACCGAGTCAGTGGGCGAGTGATTCATGGTAATAGTTTTGGTCGGGATTTAGGTTTTCCGACGGCCAATATTCATCTGGCGCGGCGCGAATTGCCGCTTGAAGGCGTGTATGCTGTAAAAATTTATGGCGTTGAAGAAAAATATTTATATGGTGTGGCCAATATCGGTTTTTGTCCGACAGTTTCGGGAAAGTGTAAATCGTTTGAGGTTTATATTTTTAATTTTAATGCTGATATTTATGGTAAAAGAATTGCCATAGAATTTTGTGAAAAAATCAGAGATGAGCAAAAATTTGGCTCAATTGAAGAATTGACGCTGCAAATTAAAAAAGATATAGAAAGAACTAAAGAAGTTTTAGGTGCAGAATAAAACCATGCAAAAGAAAAATGCCATACTTGCTAATATTGAAATGTTGATTGTATCAATTATTTGGGGTTCAACTTTCATTATTGTTAAAAAAAGCCTAATAGATGTTAATGCGATTACTCTTAATTGTTATCGTTTTTTGTTGGCCGCATTAATGATTGGTTTGGCGTTAGTGTTTCTGCGCAGAAACCCATGGCGGCATTTAAAAGAGGGGATGGTTCTTGGTTTTTTGTTATTCGCCTCTTTTGCTGCGCAGACTTTGGGTTTATATAGTATTTCTGCAGCTAATTCAGGTTTTATTGTGGGGTTGTTTGTGGTTTTTGTACCTATTCTAAGTATTTTGTTGGGCTATGAGAAATTACGTTTAAATATTTTTATAGCAGTGGTCTTAGTGTGTGTGGGTTTATGGAGTATTACTGGTGGGATTAGTGGTTTTAATGGGGGCGCGTTTTTAACATTGATAAGTGCGATAATTTTTGCTTTATATATTTTGTATGCAGATAGGGTTGTTAAGCGGTGTGATGTTTGGGTGCTTAATTTTCAGCAATTTTTTATTGTCGCATTTATGAGTTTGGTTAGTGTCTTGGCTTTTAAGCTGCCACTTAATGTTGCTTCGCATCAGACCGCTTTTTGGATTTTATATCTCGCATTGTTTGCCACTATTTTGGCTTTTGCGATTCAGTTGCGAGCGCAGAAAACTATTTCACCGATTGCTTGTGCTATTATTTTGTCTTTAGAGCCGGTTTTTGCTGCTATTTTTGCTTGGACTGTTGGGGGCGAGCAATTTACGGCTAAAAGTGTAATTGGGGGAGCGTTAATAGTTATTGCTATTATTGTTTCGCAGGTTTCAGGTATAAAAAAAATTGCTTAAAAAGCATGAATGTGGCTTTTTTCAATTGCAAAGAGCTGCTGCTTTGACTAAGATTTATCAATAATTTAACTATTGGCTCTATCGCTATGACCGACTACACAGTTAACCTTCCAAAAACAGACTTTCCGATGAAAGCAGACCTGCCTAAGCGCGAGCCTAAAATGCTCGAATTTTGGCAAACAATTGATTTATATATGAATTTTGCTAATGCAAAAAATGCACGTGGCAAGTTTATTCTTCATGATGGCCCCCCATATGCTAATGGAGAGATTCATTTGGGCCACGCTTTTAATAAAATCCTCAAAGATATTATTAATAAGTCGAAGTTATTGGATGGGTACAGTGTGCCTTATGTTCCTGGTTGGGACTGCCATGGCCTGCCGATTGAATTAAATGTTGAAAAAAAGATCGGTAAGCCCGGGGTGAAGGTTTCAGTGGAGAAATTTGTTGATGAGTGCCGTAAATACGCCAGTTCGCAGATTCAATTGCAGATGACGGCGTTTAAACGTTTGGGAGTTGTAGGCGATTGGGACAATCCCTATTACTCGATGGAGTTTAAGCATGAAGCCAATATTGTACGTGCCCTGGCGCGGATTATAGAAAATAATTACGTGGTTCGTGGTTATAAGCCGGTGCATTGGTGTGTCGCTTGTGGTTCGGCTCTGGCGGAGGCTGAAGTTGAATATCAAGATAAGACTTCTCCAGCGATTGATGTGCGATTTCGTGTTGTTGATCCAGCTAAATTTAAAGTCGAAAGTTTAAGTATTCCTATTTGGACAACCACCCCCTGGACCTTGCCTGCTAATGAAGCGGTTTGTTTGCACCCGGAATTAAAATATGCGCTGGTAAAGTGTGTTGATTTAAATGAAAATTTCATAGTTTTAGAAGATTTATTAAGCGTGATAATGCAGCGTTATGGTGAAGCCAATTATCAAATTATCGCGACATATTCGGGTAGTGAGCTCCAGGATGTTGTGTTACAACATCCATTTTTAAGCGATAAGACTGTGCCCGTGATTTTGGGTGAGCATGTTACGGTTGATGCGGGAACCGGCGCTGTTCACACCGCCCCAGCGCATGGCCAAGAGGATTACAAAATTGGGCTGCATTACAAGTTGCCTATAAAAAACCCAGTTGGCCCTGACGGCAAGTTTTTAAGCTCGACACCATTTTTTGCTGGTGAAAATGTTTTTACCGCAAATGACCATGTTGTTGCGGTGCTTAAAGAGCACGGCAATCTAATTCATGCTGAAACGTTGCAACATAGCTATCCACATTGTTGGCGTCATAAAACCCCATTAATTTTCCGTGCGACTCAGCAGTGGTTTATTAGCATGGATCATGTTGCCAAAGCTGGTCAAAGTTTACGGCAGCAGACCAACGATGAAATTGAAAAGGTAAATTGGATTCCAGCGCAGGGCAAAGAGCGCATTACCAGCATGGCAAATCAGCGCCCTGATTGGTGTATTTCGCGGCAGCGTTTATGGGGTGTGCCAATAGCTTTGTTTGTCCATAAATCAAGCGGGGAGATTTATCCCAAGATGCAACAATTAATCGGCGATGTTATTGCGCCAGCTATTGAAAGAGAGGGGATTATTTATTGGCATAATCTTGATGCGCAAAAATTTTTATCTGAACAGGTTGGGAATAAAGATGCAGAGGATTATGAAAAAATTACCGATACCCTTGACGTTTGGTTTGATTCTGGGGTGACGCATTATTGTGTATTGCAGCAGCGTGACGAACAACAGGTTCCTGCAGATCTCTATATTGAAGGCATAGACCAATATCGTGGCTGGTTCCAGTCATCTCTGTTAACGGCAGTGGCTATATATGGGCATGCGCCATATAAGGCCGTAGTGAGTCACGGTTTTACGGTTGATGCCAAGGGCCATAAAATGTCGAAATCGCTGGGTAATGTGATTTCACCGCAGCAAGTGATTGATAAATATGGCGCCGATGTTTTACGTTTGTGGGTGGCCTCGACTTATTTGCATGGTGATTTGGCTGCTTCGGATGAGATTTTTGCTCGTACGGTAGACGCTTATCGTATGCTGCGCAATACCGCAAGATTTTTACTGGGGAATTTGTCTGATTTTAATTCACAGCAAGATTTAGTTTTACCAGAAAAAATGCTCAGTTTAGATCGTTGGGCGGTAGCGAAAATTCTGAGTTTAGAAGGAAGCTGTCGCGAGCACTATAATTTATATCAATACCATTCAGCCAGCGCGAATTTGCAAGGAATGTTTGCAACAGAAATCAGCAGTTTTTATTTTAGTATAATTAAAGATCGCCTTTATACGATGGCTCCGAATAGTTTGGGACGACGTTCAGCACAAACTGCGCTTTTTCATATTTTAGAGATTTTAGTGCGTTTAATTGCGCCAACTTTGAGTTTTACTGCTGAAGAAATTTGGCAGGAAACAAAGAAAATGGAACAGGCCAAAGGAATCAACACAAGGGAAGAATCAGTTTTTATGGCGCGTTGGTATGAGGCAATTGATAAAGATGGTTTTGATTTGTCCAAAGACCAAATAACTGCCGGTGATTGGCATGAGATTCAAAATCTTAGGACAGCAGTCAATAAGGAATTAGAGAAGCTGCGCGTTGCTGGTTCCATCGGTTCAAGTCTCGCCGCGGAAGTAACATTGTATTGTGATGAAAAGATTTTTTCAGTACTTGCGAAATTAAAAAATGACTTGCGTTTTGTGTTAATTACCTCAACTGCGGCGGTGAAAGATATTGCCGCTGCGCCGGCGAGTGTTATAACAACGGAAATACCCGGTTTAAAGTTTGAGGTTGTACCGACCAAGCACAAAAAATGTTCTCGTTGTTGGCATTATTGTGTTGATGTGGGTGCAAATAAAGATCATCCGGAGTTATGTGGCAGGTGTGTGGAGAATTTGTTTGGTAGTGGTGAAGGGCGATATTGTGCATAATCCTTTTAATTTATTTTATTTGGTGGCTGCAGGTTTTGATCCGCGTTTTCAAGATAGCTGCCAAACTTAGGACTAACAAATCGCGCAGCCATGTTGCATCTCTCGATGATGTTGTTTTAGGGACGCCATGAATGTACTTCCCTGTAGGCTCGCATTCGACATCCATGTCTCATAGCGCCCTAAAACAACATCATCTTGGATGCACATGCTGCGCTATTAAGCTTGGATGCAACAGCCAAAAACATGACAGCTGATATCAAAAATATTTCAGGACTTTCTTCTCAAGAAGTAGACGCGCGACTAAAAAATCACGGTTTTAATGAACTCCCCATAGCAAAACAAGCAGTTTTTTTCCATTTTTTCCTGAAACTATTGCGTGAACCGATGTTTTTGCTTTTGTTAATCGGCGCAGCATTATATTTTATTTTGGGGAGCAAGGCCGAAAGCCTGATGCTACTTAGCTTTGTTGTTGTAATCATGGGAATCACCTGTTATCAGGAGCGTAAAAGCGATAAAGCCATTATGGCTTTGCGCAATCTTTCTAGTCCCCGAGTGTTTGTCATCCGTGATGGTAAAGGCGTGCGTATCGCAGGCCGCGAGGTTGTACCTGATGATATCGTTGTGGTTAATGAAGGTGATTCTATATCTGCAGACGCCGAACTTCTATCAGCCACCAATCTTTTAATTGATGAATCAATCTTAACTGGCGAATCACGGCCGGTACGTAAAATGGCTGTTAGCAAGCCCACTACTTTTTGTCAGCCCGGTGGTAATGATTTACCCTTTATTTATTCTGGTACGCAGGTTGTACAAGGTAATGGTTATGCCAGAGTTGTTGCTACTGGCATTAACACCGAAATGGGTAAGATTGGTAAGAGCCTCGCCACTACCGAAATTGAGCGTACTGGTTTGCAACAGGAAACTGATCGTATGGTGCGCACTTTTGCAATTTTTGGTTTTGCAATTTGTATTTTTGTGGCCATATTTTATGGAGCCACTCGAGTAGATTGGCTGCATGGCTTTTTAGTAGGCATCACCTTGGCAATGGCAATATTGCCTGAAGAATTTCCTGTGGTCTTGACTATTTTTCTCGCACTTGGGGCTTGGCGTATATCTTTGAAGGGGGTTTTAACTCGTAGAATACCTGCTGTAGAAGCTTTGGGTTCGGCAACAGTTCTTTGTGTTGATAAAACCGGGACCATTACGCAGAATCAGATGGCTGTAAGTCAACTATTTGCTAACGCTCAATATTTTTCTGTGCCTAGCATGACCAGCTCTTGTGCGTTGCCTGAAGTATTTCATCAGCTTCTTGAATACGGCATTCTTGCAAGTCAGCGCGATCCTTTCGATCCAATGGAAATTGCAATCAAGAGTTTTGGCGAGCATTGTCTAAAAAATACTGAGCATTTGCATGAGCTTTGGACCATGGTTTATCAGTATCCTCTTTCTAAAGAACTGCTAGCAATTTCACAAGTATGGCAATCTACAAAGAGTAATGATTACGTGATTGCTGCCAAAGGGGCGCCAGAAGCGATTTTTGATTTGTGCCATCTTAAGCAAGAACAGGTTAAGGATTTATTGCAACAAATTGAATCAATGGCGTGCAAGGGTTTGCGCATAATTGCTGTTGCCAAAGCACATTTTGCAAACGATCCTTTACCGGGCGGTCAACATGATTTTAATTTTGAGTTTTTGGGTTTGATAGGGTTAGAGGATCCAATCAGACCAAGTATTTTAGAGTCGGTGAAAAGTTGTTATCAGGCAGGAATAAGAGTGATCATGCTCACGGGCGATTATCTTGGTACGGCACAGCAAGTGGCGGAGCAGATACGGTTACAAAATACTGATGAGGCTATTACAGGGCCAGAACTGGCCGAAATGAGTGATTTAGTGTTGCAACAAAAAATTAAAACAGTAAACATTTTTGCTCGTATTTTACCGGAACAGAAATTACATATTGTCAATGCATTGAAAGACAATGCAGAGGTTGTGGCTATGACCGGTGATGGTGTTAATGATGCGCCAGCACTCAAAGCTGCAAATATTGGTGTTGCTATGGGAGCCCATGGAACCGATGTGGCGCGTGAAGCGGCAGCATTGGTGTTGCTTGATGATGATTTTTCTTCTTTGGTTAATGCCATAAGACTCGGGCGCCGAGTTTACGATAATATCAAAAAGGCAATTACGTATCTTTTGGCGGCTCATATTCCAATTATTGGTATGACGCTGATTCCAGTTTTATTTAGATGGCCGTTAGTATTTTATCCAATTCACATGGTGTTTTTGGAGTTAATCATTGATCCGGCCTGTTCAATTGTGTTTGAGGCTGAGCAAGAGGCAGCTGATGTGATGATGCATCCGCCGCGTAGTGGTAAAGAAAGATTGTTTAATCGCAAAACCATTATTTTAAGTTTGTGGCAAGGGGTTGGAGCATTGGCTATTAGTTTGGTCGCGTTTATAGTAACTAGATTTTTAGGTTATAAAGAAAACAATGTGCGTGCTATCACTTTTGCTGTGTTGGTTGTAACCAACATCCTTTTGATCTTTATAAACTGCTCTCGCCAATCTTTTATGGCTGGAAGTAATATCATTTTCCGTAATCGTGCGCTGGGTTGGGTTGGGGGTTATGCTGTGGTATTTTTAATAGCGGTTTTGTGTGCGCCATTTTTGCGCAAGTTGTTTTATTTTTAACTGGTGATTTAAGTTATTATTTAGGGGTTAACAAAAGCTCAGTATGGATAGGGTTTTTACTGAGAATGGCGTTCTCAGTGATTTTAGAGGATAATTTATCAACTAGACTGTAACGGTTTAATTATGGATCTTATGAGGGAGTATTTATGTTAACTACAGTTATCATGGTTATTTCAATATTTGTCCAATTTGTGATGGCCATTATTGCTATTTTTCTACTGCGTTATGCGGAGCGGCATTGGTCGTTGTTTGTGATTGCGATTTCTACATCTCTCATGGTTATAAGGCGCCTTGTTGCTTTCTATTTTGTTTTTACTGGGATCCAGGCTCCCGGTTTGGCACAGTTTAATGAAAGTGCTTCGTTGATATTGGCAGTGTTGTTGTTGATTGGGGTGATTGGAATAGTACCAATTTTTTCTTCCATTAAATTGTCTGAAAAGAAATTGCACGAGACCGAATCCAAATTAACTTCTATGATTGATGTGGATGTTGATTGGAAATATTGGATGAAGCCGGATGGTAGTTTTTTGTATGTGTCACCAGCAGCAGAGAGAATCACCGGATATAGTGCGGATGAGTTTATGGCCAATCCTAAACTGCTTCTGGAAATCGTGCATCCTGATGACTTATCTCGTGTTAATGAACATGTGCGTCATTTGGATGCAGAAGAATGTCCTGATATTGATTTTCGCATTATAACCAAGTTTGGTGATGTCCGTTGGGTTGCCCATTCATGTAAATCTCTTTTTGATGATTATGGTGTTTGGTTAGGGCGTAGTGCTAATAACCGCGATATTACCGAGGAAAAAAAGGAAGAGGCTGCGGCGAAGCGACAAATGGAGTTTGAGCATTTGGTTGCGCGGATTTCACGTAATTTTGCCGAACTTAAGTCTTTGGATATTAATGAAGGAATACGGGATGCTATGATGGAGTTGGGCAAATTAGTTGGGTTTGATAGTTCGCATGTAATTTTAATTGATCCTGAGGCTAAGATTAAAGAATGTATTTCGGAGTGGAAAAAATCTGGGGTGCAATCTTCTTTTAAATGGCCGCAAAAAGTATCTTTAGACTTTTTTCAAGCGATTGATAGGGTGTTTGAGTATGAACAAGTATTGTATATTCAAGACGTTAATGGCTTGAATGATGAGTGGATAGAAGAAAAAAAAGTGTGGGCGCAAGGTAATATTAGGGCAAATGTATGTATTCCGTTAAAAGTTAGGAGTAAATATATGGGTTATATTTGTTTCGAGTGGTGTTCTCCCAAAAGTTGCTGCAGCTCTGATATTAGCCTATTCAAAACTATAGGGGAGATTATTGCGGTTTCTTTAGAAAGAAAAGCTATTGAAGAGGGGCTTGAGAGAGCTGCCAAAATTGACGCGCTAACTGAGCTACCTAATCGCTACCAATTTGGTGTGATTATTAATCAAATGTTGGCATATTCAATTCGTCACAAATTAGTGCTGGCAGTGTTATCAATAGATATTGATAACTTTAAGGATGTTAACGATGCTTATGGGCATGCAGTTGGAGATATGCTGCTTAAAGAATTTGGACGACGTAGTAAAGCAAATATTCGCGCTGAAGATTTTATAGCTCGTATGGGAGGGGATGAATTTATTGTGGTGGTATTTGGCTTAAAAGAAGCAATGGAAGTTGAGGTTGTTGCGAGAAAATTAGTGGAGGTGGTGCAAAAGGAGTATGGTTTGGATGGGCGTACGATAAATATATCTATAAGTATGGGTATAGCCTGTTATCCCATAGATGGTCAAGACCAGCAAACATTGTTGAAAAATGCTGATATTGCAATGTATAAAGCAAAAGAGTTGGGTAAAAATAATTATCAATTTTTTACTAAAGAGCTGCGGGATAAGCGTCAAGAGCAGTTGAATTTGGAAAGAGAGATGCAGGTTGCCTTAGACAAAAAAGAGTTTTTCTTGGTTTATCAACCGCAGTTTAATGAAAATAAAGAAATTATAGGGATGGAGGCTTTGTTGCGGTGGCACCATCCAGTTAGGGGGCTATTGTTGCCAGGAAGCTATATTGTGATTGCTGAGAGCAGTGGTTTAATAGTGCCACTGGGTAAATGGATATTGGAGACCGCGTCGAGGCAATTTAATGAGTGGCGAGCATTAGGATGTGTTGAAAAAATTAATATGTCGATTAACTTATCTTTTCGTCAGATAGAAGAGAATAAGTTGGAAGTTGATAGGGATTTTTTTGATGTAGTTAAAGATAGTCATGAAAAAAATGGCCATTTTGAGTTGGAATTAACAGAGACTTCATTAATGAAAAATCCAGAATTGACAAAAAAGGTGTTAAATAGCTTGCATGATGGTGGATTTGGTATAGCTATCGATGATTTTGGGACCGGATACTCTTCTTTGCAATATCTTAAATATTTGCCTGTACAGCGTATAAAAATAGATAGGTCGTTTGTCGCTGGTATTGGTACGAAAGCGGATGATGAGGTTATTGTGGAGACTACTATACTTTTGTCTAAGAAGTTAGGTTTTGCGGTAATAGCCGAGGGGGTTGAAACCGAAGCTCAATTTGAGTTTCTGAAGAAATGTGGTTGTAAGCAGTTTCAGGGGTACTATTTTAGCTGGCCGTTAGAAGCTGATGATATGTTGGCGTTATTGAAAAAGCAGGCCAAGAAGATTTAAGTATTTTTAAAGTGATTTATTGTCGGGTGCTTATGGAAGAGGATATGCGTTTGTCTTTTTGATTTTTATGTCCAATGACTAAAGATAAAGAAATAAATGAGGCGAGTGTTTTGAAGAAAAGGTGGATGCAAAGGAGGGTTTATGACGCATATGATGGTGGATATGATTTATATAGCAGTTTCCGTAATTTCACAACTTGCTGCGGCATTTTTTGCTATTAAGCTTATTCGTATCACAGGTAAACATTGGGCATGGATTGCTATTTCTGTGTCTCTGATTTTTATGGCAGTTAGGCGTGTGATTGCTTTTTATTTTGTTATTAGCGGAAGTCATTTTGTTTTTCATGTTAATGAGCTTATAGGTCTTTTATTATCTATAATTATGTTATTTGGCATTGTCGGAATTGCATCAATCTTTGATTCTATTAAAGAATCTGAAACCAAGTTTAGCACCATTGTTAATACTGCCATTGATTGGAGATATTGGATAAGACCTAATGGTGAGCTTTTGTATGTATCGCCTTCGTGCAAAGAGATTACGGGTTATAGTAATGATGAGTTTGTTGCCAATCCCAAGCTGATTCAAGATATTGTCTATCCTGAAGATAAACCTATTGTTGAAAGACACTTTAGTAATTTAGATACAGAAGAATGTTCGGGTATGGATTTTCGCATTGTCACTAAGTCGGGTGAGGTGCGTTGGATAGGGCATTCGTGTTGGTCAATTTACGACGATAGCGGAAAGTGGTTGGGGCGCAGTGCCTCCAATAGAGACACCACCATGCAAAAAAGGCTTTATAATGATCTGCTTGATGGAAAAATGCTAAATGAAAGTATTGTGGATACGACCATTGATGGGGTTTTGGTGGTTGATTCTAATGGTAAAGTGATTGTTTCTAATAAGAGATTTATCGAGATATGGAAGATTCCACAGGAAGTATTGGATTCAAACGACGGCAGTGAGTACGCAAAGTATTCTACAAGAAATTTGAAAAATCCCCGCAAGTTTTTGCAAGAAGTACAAGATCTTTATATTAACCGAAACAAAAAGAGTCAAGATGAGGTTGAGTTTAAAGATGGTAGAGTGCTTGATCGTTATTCTTCCCCGTTGTTTGATGCGAGTGGAAAATATCGAGGCAGAGTGTGGTTTTTCAGAGATATTACCGAGAAAAAGAGCGAAGAGAGGGCGTTGGAGCGTGAAGTAGAGTTTGAGAAATTGGTTGGACAGGTCGCCAGAAACCTTGCAGAGGCCAGTATTGCAAATATTGATGATGGGATTAAAGAGGCTTTAAGCAAGGTTGGAGATTTTATTGGGTTTGATCGTGCTAATGTTTTCATGATTTCCGAAGATGGGAAAACAAAGAAATGTATCTACGATTGGCAAGGAGATGGGGTGGAACAATTTTTCCAGTGCCCTCGGGAATACCCAAGAGATTTTTTTCAAGCGCTTGAGAAAACTCTTAGGCGCGATAGATTCGTGTATATTGAAGACGTGAATAAGTTAAATGATGATTGGGCGAAAGAAAAAGAACTGTGGGTTGAGGGGAATGTTAAGTCGAACGTATGTGTTTCGCTGGGTTCGCAAAATCAATATTCAGGACATGTTTGTTTTGAATATGTTGTTGCCAGCAATAAGTCATATAAAGAATCTGATGGTAATCTATTGAAAACCTTTGGTGAGATTATTGCGGTTACATTAGAAAGAAAAAGAATTGAAGAAAATCTTGAGAGAATTGCAAAATTTGATACGTTAACCTCCCTCCCCAATCGTTATCAGTTTGGTGTGATTACAGACCAAATGATTGCTTATTCCGTTCGTCATGGTTTGGTTTTGGCCGTTTTATCAATGGATATTGATAATTTCAAAAACATTAATGACACTTATGGGCATATGGTTGGTGATATGTTGTTGAAAGCAGTGGGCGAGCGTTGTCGAGCAAATATTCGCGCAGAAGATTTTGTAGCACGTATGGGGGGGGATGAATTTATTGTTGTGGCTTTTGGGTTAAAAGATGTATTAGAGGCTGAAAATATAGCCAAAAAACTAATAGAGGTGGTGCAGCGTGAGTATAAATTAGATGGTCACACAATGATTGTAACAACAAGTATTGGCATAGCTTGTTATCCGACGGATGGGCTGGATAAAGAGACATTGCTTAAAAATGCTGATATTGCGATGTACCAGGCCAAGGAAGCAGGTAGAAATAATTATCAGTTTTTTACCAAAGAGTTGCAAATGAAACGCCAAGGACAATTAGAATTAGAAAATGAAATGCAAGTTGCTTTAAGTAAAAAAGAATTCTTCTTGGTTTATCAGCCTCAGTTCGACGAAAATAAAAGAGTTATAGGAATGGAGGCCTTATTACGTTGGCAACATCCCACCAAAGGTTTATTGCTTCCAGGTGGTTATATAACGATCGCTGAAGATAGTGGTTTCATAGTGCCGCTAGGTAAGTGGGTTTTAGAGATGGCAGCAAAGCAGTTTAATGAGTGGCAGCACATGGGGATTGTAGGGCAAATGCGAATGTCTGTTAATCTGTCTTTTAGGCAGATAGAAAAAGCAGCGCTAGAAATATGTGATAATTTCGTCGAGATAGTTAAAGAATATAACGGTTCTAATGGTGATTTTGAATTGGAGTTGACAGAGACAGCGTTGATGAAACGTCCCGAAAAATCTAGAGAAGTGTTGCAAGGGCTACATGACAAAGGGTTTGATTTGGCTATTGACGATTTTGGAACAGGTTATTCCTCTTTGCAGTATCTCAAATATTTGCCCATACAGCGCGTTAAGATCGATCAGTCTTTTATAGCTGGTATTGGTGTTAGAAAAGAAGATGAAATCATTGTTGATGCGGCAATAGCATTGGCTGGTAAATTGGATTTTAAAGTATTAGCAGAGGGTGTTGAAACTGAGGAACAATTTGATTTTCTTAAGAAACATGAATGTAAACAATTTCAGGGTTATTATTTTAGTTATCCATTGGAAGCAGCAGCGATGCTGGAGTTGCTGAAGAAAAATGCCGAGAAGTATCTGGCAGGGTCAGTAAAAGAGTAAAAATACTTTAGGAAGGATAAAGGGGTCTTTATGTTGGATATGATAATTTTGGCTTCTTCTATAATTGCCGAACTTATAGTGGCAATCGTTATCGTCACGCTCGTTCGTACTACTGGCAAGCGTTGGGCGTGGGTCATGATTTTTATGTCAATCATTCTTATGGCTATAAGGCATGCTGCTCTTTTTTCTGCTATTTATACTGGAAAAGAATTTTGGGGTTTTGTTGGGTTCAATGAAGTCTTGGGTTTTTTGCCACCTATAATTTTATTGGTTGGGATATTAGGAATAGTACCCGTTATTTCTTCACGAAAACGGCTTTATAAGGATTTGCTAGATGGGAAAACATTAAATGAGAGTGTTTTGGAGACTACCATCGATGGGGTGTTGGTGGTTGATTCTGAGGCCAGGGTGCTTTTATCTAATAAGAGATTTTCCGAGATGTGGAATATTCCATCTGATGTGTTGGTTTCCAAAGATGACAATAAATACAAAGAATATGCTTTGAGGAACTTAGAGGATTCTGCGGCGTTTCTAAAACGGGTAGGAAGTATTTATGCAAATCAAGAGCAAAAGAGCAGTGATGAAATTCACTTTAAAGATGGGCGGGTGTTTGAGCGTTATTCTTCCCCATTGCTTGGTGAAGATAGAAAATATCGCGGTCGAGTGTGGTTTTTCCGAGATATTACTAAGCAAAAAGAACTTTTTAACGAGGTGCTTAGTGGGAAAATACTAAGTGAAAGTATTGTAAACACGGCAGTTGCTGGAATTCTAGTGGTTGATTCTAAAGGCAAAGTAATTTTATTTAATAAGAGATTTGTCGAGATATGGAAGATTCCACAAGCAGTATTGGATTCGAACGATGCTAGTAAGTACGCGAAGCATTCTGTAAAAAATTTGAAAAATCCCCGCAAGTTTTTGCAAGAAGTACAAGATCTTTATATTAACCCAAACAAAAAGAGCCGGGATGAGATTGAGTTTAAAGATGGTAAAGTACTTGATCGTTATTCTTCCCCGCTGCTTGATGCTAATGGAAAATATCGAGGTAGGGTGTGGTTTTTCCGAGATATTACCGAGAAAAAAGAGGGAGAAGCAGAGGCAAAGTATAGGATAGGGTTTGAGCAATTGGTTGGGAAAATTGCTATAGATTTTGCCGAAACTGAGGTTTCAGATATTCATAATAAAATTCAAGATGCGATCAGCAAGCTTGGGGAATTTGTTGGATTTGATCGTTCATATGTTATTTTAATTAATCCGGGTGAAAAAATAAAAAAATGTATTCTTGAGTGGAAAAAAGAAGGTGTGGGGTCGGTTTTTCAATGGCCACAAAAGGCTTCATTAGATTTTTTTCAAGAAGTTGATAAAGCCTTTAAACACGCCCAGGTGTTGTATGTTAAAGATGTGAATGAATTAAATGATGACTGGACGAAAGAAAAAGAGCAGTGGGCAAAGGGTAACATTAGGTCGAGCATGTGCATTGCGTTAAATGTTAAAGGTAAGTATCTAGGATATATTTGTTTTGAATGCATGGCTCCTAATAAGCACTACCATGAGTCGGATGTTAACTTGTTTAAAACCATAGGTGAGATTATTGCGGTTGCTTTAGAAAGAAAAAGAATTGAAGAAGAGCTCGAAATGCTTGCAAAGTTTGATACGTTAACAACCTTGCCTAATCGTTATCAGTTTGGTGTTATTACCAACCAAATGCTTGCTTATTCCATTCGTCATGGTTTGGTTTTGGCTGTTTTATCAATGGATCTTGATAACTTCAAAAATGTTAATGATACCTATGGTCATGCGGTTGGCGATATGCTGCTTAAAGAGGTCGGTGCGCGTTGTAAAGCAAATATCCGCGCCGAAGATTTTATAGCGCGTATGGGAGGAGATGAATTTGTTATTGTGGCTTTTGGATTAAAAGAGGCGCTAGAGGCCGATGTTATTGCAAAAAAAATAATAGAAGTTGTGCAGCAAGAATATAAAATAGATGGATTCTCAATAAACACAACAGCAAGTATCGGTATAGCTTGTTATCCTATGGATGGGAAAGATCAACAGACTCTGCTTAAGAATGCCGATATTGCAATGTATAACGCTAAAGCATCTGGTAGAAATAAACACCAGTTTTTTACCAAAGAATTGCAAATGAAGCGTCAGGGGCAGTTAGATTTAGAGAGCGAGATGCAAGTTGCTTTGAGTAAAAAAGAATTTTTCTTGGTTTATCAGCCGCAATTTGATGAAAATAAAAAAGTTATAGGAATGGAGGCGTTATTGCGATGGCATCACCCAGTAAAAGGTTTGTTGTTGCCGGGTAGTTATATTGTTATTGCTGAGAATAGCGGCTTAATAGTGCCATTAGGTAAGTGGGTTCTTGAAGAAGCATCAAAGCAGTATAATGAGTGGAAGGAATTAGGGGTTGTTGAAAAAATCCGCATGTCTATTAATTTGTCTTTTCGGCAGATTGAGGAGCAATCGATAGCAACGAGCAAAGAGTTTTTTGAGTTAATTAAAAACGGCAAGGGCGAAAGCAATAATTTTGAGTTAGAGTTAACAGAAACCGCATTGATGAGGCATCCTGAGGTGTCTAGAGAAATATTGAACAGTTTGCATAATGGAGGATTTGGTATAGCTATTGATGATTTTGGAACGGGCTATTCTTCTTTGCAATATCTTAAGTATTTGCCGGTGCAGCGTATCAAGATTGATCAGTCTTTTATAGCAGGTATTGGCACCAAAACAGAGGATGAGATTATTATTGAGACTTCTATGATTTTGGCGAGAAAGTTAGGTTTCGCCATAATCGCAGAAGGCGTGGAAACTGAGGCGCAATTTGAGTTTCTTAAGAAACACGGGTGTAAACAGTTCCAAGGCTATTATTTTAGTTATCCATTGGAATCAGCTGACATGCTGGCATTACTAAAGAAAAATGCTGGCGTATTATAGGTGTGCATAATTACGTCATAAAATTTTGGACGAAATAAAAAACATATATGATGCAGGGTATCCGAAAAACTATTTTAAAAATCAGTCCTTTTAATGGGGTTATCAAATCAACAGAACGGGCTATTGTTTTGGGTATTGCGGCCGCTTTTTGTTACAGTGCCATGGCGTTTTTAGTTAAATTTGTTGCGGATAGCACTACTGAAAGTATGACCGTATTTTTTCGTATTGGGGTTAATTTGTTTTGGGTTATGTCGGTATTGGGTTATAAGCGTTGGCGGGGGCAACATTTTCCACTTAAGACCAGGCGCCCTGGTTTGCATTTGCTTCGTGCGGTTAGCGGTTTTGTTACAGCTTTTTCTTTTTTTGCTGCATTAAGGTATGTGCCATTAGTAAATGCTACTTTGTTGGTAATGACTTATACTCTTTTTATCCCGGTTTTGAGCTTTATATTTTTAGGCACCAAAACGAGTACTGAAAATTGGTTGGCTTTGGGGGTTGGTTTTGTTGGGGTGATTTTTATACTTAAGCCTGATGGTGGTAGTTTTCACCCAATGATGTTGCTGGCTTTGCTTGCGGGTTTTTCTTCTGCGGTAGCCTTTTTAGGTGTGCACGAGTTGGCCAAAGAAGATAATGTGTATACGATCATGTTTTATTCTTTATCTTTGCCTTTCGTTTTAAGCAGCGTTTTTTGTGTATTGAATTGGCGCACCCCTGATTTACGTATGGTTCTCATGTTTATTATGATTGGCGTTGTTGGAACCGCCTATCAAGAGCTGTTAACTCGGGCTTTACTGCATGCTCCACCAAAAATTGTTTCGCCATTGTTATATCTCAGTGTGGTGTTTAGTGGTTTTTTGGGTTGGTTGGTTTGGGGCTATGTTCCTGGTTTATTCTTTTTGGTTGGTATGATCTTAGTGATTTTGGGGTGTATTTTTTCTATTAGGTATGCTAAGAGGTCATTGCCGCCAGCGCCTTAGAATCTGGTCATAAACTCTACTTGAATAAAGCCAACTTTTGCGACGTATTGATCGTGATGATTTTATTTTGCCAAAGTAGTTTTTAACTAAATCCGTTTTTATAGAATTAACAACAATTGTTGACTTTATCTAAGGAATGCTGAGAATAGCAGGGAATGAATACGGAACCAGAAACAATTACAACTCAAATTTCCCCGTGCGCTATAGTTCTCGGCGAGCCATTGCATGATTTGCCTAAGGATTTATATATCCCCCCTTACGCATTGGAGGTTTTTCTTGAGAGCTTCTCCGGGCCCCTGGATTTATTGCTTTATCTTATTAAAAAAGAAAATATCGATATATTAGACATACCAATTGCGCAAATTACCACGCAGTATATGGAGTATGTTGAGGTAATGAAGCAATTGCATCTTGAGTTGGCGGCCGAATATTTGGTTATGGCCGCTATGCTGGCTGAAATTAAATCAAGGATGCTATTGCCGCGACCTACCAATAACGAAGGCGAAGAGGAGGATCCTCGGGCTGAATTAATACGCAGATTGCGTGAATATGAGCGTTATAAAAAAGCGGCAGAGGATATCGATGTTTTGCCCAGGATGCGACGCGAGTTGTTCCCAGTTGCAGTAGAATTGCAGGAAGTTAAAGGACAGGGGCGGCCATTGCCTAAGCTTGAGCTACAGGATCTGCTCGTGGTATTTAAAGATGTGATGGCTCGTGCTAGTATGTACGTCCATCATAATATACGGCGCGAAAGTCTCTCGGTAAGAGAGCGCATGACGCAGATTTTATCAAACTTACAAACACAAAAATTTGTAAGTTTTGAAAAAATGTTTAATGTTGAAGAGGGGCGTCTTGGAGTGGTTGTGACGCTTATGGCGATTTTGGAGTTGTTACGTCAAAACTTGCTTGATATAGTTCAGGCTGAGACGGAAACGTATGGGTCTATTTATTTAAAAATAATTGATATTGAGAGTTTAGAATGTCCGAAGTAACGCTTAAACAAATAGTCGAAGGTTTGCTGATGGCATCAGAGAAGCCTTTGCGCGTCGAAGATCTTTATAAGATTGTTATCGCAGATGATAATTCTTTTGAAATCAACAAATTACAAGAAATTATTAATGAGATTGTTAATGATTATAATGGTCATGGAATTGAGCTAAAAGAGGTTGCCAGTGGCTGGCGCTTCCAGGTTAAGCCCGATCTGAGCCAGTGGATTAATAAACTATATGAAGAACGTCCCCCAAGATATTCACGTGCCTTATTAGAAACTCTAGTCCTAATCGCTTATCGGCAACCAGTTACGCGTGCAGAAATTGAAAATGTGCGTGGGGTGACGGTTAGTACCAATATAATGAAAACTCTGATCGAGCACGAATGGGTGCGTGTTATCGGTTATAAAGAAGTTCCTGGTAGGCCGGCGATTTTTGCTACTACGAGAAAATTTTTAGATCATTTTAATTTTAAAAGCCTCGATGAATTGCCACCACTTATGGAGTTTACTGAAACTGTGCTTGCAGATATTAAGCCAGAAACAGAAAGTGAACTGGCATTGGCAAGTGAAACCCCTCTTGAAGTGGATGAAAGTCCCATGATGCCAGAGGAAAATATTGAAAAAGCAGATGTTGACGATTCTGAACTTGAATTGATGTAATGTTTTTTGGTGGGCACTTAGAAAATAAAATGAAAGCAATAAAAGCCATTTTTGGTTATCACTCTGTAATATCTGCGCTCGCGCATACCCCTAAGCATGTTGTTTGCATTTATTTACAAAACAAAAAACAGGATGATCACTCGCAAGAAATCTTAAGCCTTGCCCAAGCCCACAATGTGCCAGTGAAGTACTTGTCACGCGATCGTCTTGGTGAAATGGTATATCACGCTAATCATCAAGGCATTGTTGCTGAAGTTACGCGTACTAGTGATTATACCGAGGATGATCTGCAAAAAATTCTGGATGGGGTCGACGCGCCATTATTGTTGATTTTAGATGGTGTCCAAGATCCGCACAATCTAGGCGCGTGTTTACGTACAGCTAATGCGGCCGGTGTGCATGCGGTGATTGCGCCAAGAGATAGAGCTTGTGGTTTGACACCAACAGTTTACAAAGTTGCCTCTGGGGCGGTGGAAACGACTCCATTTATTCAAGTGACAAATTTAGCGCGCACAATGCGAATGCTAAAAGAGTTTAATATTTGGATTTATGGGACCGCAGAAGAGGCTGATCAAGATATTTATCATGTTGATCTTAAAGGTCCGGTTGCTTTGGTGTTGGGTGCCGAAGGTGAGGGTTTAAGGCGTCTTACGCGTGAGCATTGCGATTTTCTGGTTAAAATTCCAATGAGTGGTGTAGTACCAAGTCTCAATGTTTCAGTAGCGACAGGTGTGTGTTTGTTTGAGGCAGTGCGGCAGAGGGTACAAATCTAGTTTTTACACCATAAAGAAATAGAAATTATGATTTTGTCTAACAACCTTAAAAAATATTTTTGGCGCATAGCTATTTTTGTTGCACTAATAATGTTTCAAACAGTGTGTAATGCGAACACAAAAAGAGCGGTGAATATTTTGACGTGGTATGATTATTTAAGGGATCCAGAGATAAGTTTGATAATTAAAGATAAGTGTGGCGTTGAGATTTCTTATGATGAATATTTTCATTCTTCGGAGTGTCTTGGAAGAATTTTCTCCACCCGGGTTAATTATAATTACGATATAGCCATATTTCCAGGATACTTATACTACCTGATTAAGAAAGAAATGAAGGTAAAGCACTCAACCCTTAATGAGGTGGCAAAAGAATATTCTACGACTATCAAAGAGCATTATCTATCAAATGGTTACCCCAGTAATGTTGCATATTTCACAATTGCAGTTTCTGGCTTTGTTTGGAACACAAATATTATTCATCTTTCTAAGGATGATACAATTTATTCGATGCTTAAAAAGGCAAAAAATAATATTGTGATATTGATGAATGCCATATCTGGGATATGGGGGTTATTTGACGATAGTAAAAGCTTATCAGGCGAACTAATTGCGGAAAAATTTAAGAACGCTATTCAAGGTGCGGATATATATATTACCAATGGATATAATGTATTGTACAATAAGGATAATTTTGCTTTTGCATTTCAATGGTCAGGAGATGCCATTTGTGCTATCAATGCTTCGAAAAGCAAAAAACTGGATTTTCTTGAGCACTCCAAATACTCAAATGTTACGATTGATTTGTTGGCAGAATTAAATGATAAAAAGGATACGCAATGTGTTGCGAAAGTCTTAGCAAGCAAAAAAGTTTTAGATATTGTGCAAAAAAAGACATTTTATCTATCGCCTTATTCAACATATAAATCGATCGATGATCCTGTGTTTCAAAGTGCTTATAGGCCGTTATTTGATGGCGCACATAAAAAGCTATGGAGGCGTTATGTGGTAGATCTGAAATGGGAAAAAGAGTTGCGGTCTATGTGGTATACAATCCACATGTTACCACAGGTTATTAAGAATCATTCTTTGGTGTTAAGGCACAAATCTGATTGATGTTCATAAGTGTTATAAGAGCAAAAAGCACCTGTGATCTATAAGGCTTTTCTTAAAAGATTTTTGATTCATTATATTGAATATTTATAGTGATACTTAGCTGAAAAATGTTCCGCTAGCCATGAGTAAAACAAGCAAACAAAATCTTGAAAGTATAATTAAAACAATTAATAAGAATATTGTTTTATCATTTTCAATAATTCTAGTCTTCTTTGTGATAGTGATAAGCGCTTTCTTCATTAGCTATAAGTCTAGGGAAGAAAAACTTATATCCGACAAACTTAATGCGGCGTTTTCAGCTTTTATATCCAAAACATCTCAAAAACTTGTCTCAATTGCTATGGAAGGTACTTTTGTAGAATATCTTAATTCTGGTTGGTTAAGCAGAAAACAACATTATGATTTGTTTTTATCCGATATACACCATACGGGTTTATCAAAGATGGTTATTGGAATGGATATACTTGATAGTAATGGAATGAATATATTTTCTTATGGAAGAAAAACAGGTGACTATGTTGTTTTGGATCTTTGTTATTTAAATAGAAGGATCCCCAATTTTGATGTCGGTAATTGCAATCATAGTTGGATATTATATTTTAAACTAGACGCGGTAGCGAAAGAATTGAGGGGGGTTAATCCCGAGTTAATATATTGTGCTAACTGTACCCAGGCAGTTGTAAGAGGTGGATCTTTTGGAGACTTTCCTATGCCTAGGTTTTCTGGTATGAAAGTCAATTTGGGCATTACCAAGGGGACTTTAGCAACTTTATGGAAAATGGTAATTTTTATAGTGAGTTTGTTGCTGCTTTTGATAATATGGAATGTTAATAGAATTAAAAGTATTTTTAAAAAATACTTTTCTGATCCCGTTGCCGAAATAGCTTCAAAAATAAAAGGAAATGAGGCGTTACCGCAGGCGGAAATTGAAGAATTAGCATATTTAGTGGATCAAATAGAGGTTTGGAAAAAACAGACAGTCGAATTAGAGGTTGCCAGAGGCAAAGAGAAGGCTAAAGAAAATGAAGCTAAAGCGATGCAATCGGTTGGAGCAAGTGTTGCACATGAGCTACGTACGCCATTAAGATCCATAATATCTGGAGTAACTGGGATTGAAAGATTTCTCCCTACATTGTTAGATGCCTATGATTTAGCAAAAAAATCTGATCTGCCCGTAAAAAATATTAAACCGCGGCATATTGAATTATTGCATAAGTTAATATCAAACTTAAAAACAGAGGGTGCAGCAGCAAATACAATAGTAGATATGCTTTTAATGAAAATCAAGGGCTCTATTACGGGGGCAACATATGTTAAGAAGTTATACATAGGTGAATGTTTGTCAGAAGCATTACAACGGTATTATTTCCAGAAGTCAGAGAGAGATCTGGTCGTTTGTGATATGGCAAACTCTTTCCAATTTATAGGAGATAACATTTTAGTTATACATATTCTATTTAATTTATTAAAAAATGCCTTATACTGTATAGCTAGCGTGCAAAAGGGGTGTATACACATCCATTTTGAGCGTGGAGAAAATGAAAACAGACTGCATTTTATGGACACGGGAAAAGGAATTGCAAAAGAAGTGTTGCCACATATTTTTGATCGATTTTTCAGTAAAACAGATGGTGGGGTTGGTATAGGTTTATCTTTCTGTAAAATGGCTATGGAGTGGATGGGAGGAGAGGAGGTATTTCTTGTCAATCAATCGAAAATGAATATGCAGAATTTATTTTGCATTTCCCGATACTTAAGGAGTGATTTCTATGTCTAGTACGCGTATTGCTTGTTGTTACTATCCAACAACTGTGGTTTTTATTGATGATAGTAGATCTTTTTTAGATAATGTTTCGTTAGAGATTGATGAAAATATTAGTATTGTTTCTTTTGCTGAACCTAAGGAAGCTGTAGAACATTTACAGAAACATACCCTTGATTCTTTTGCTGAAAAATATTTAAGATCTTTGCAGGATAATGAAAGTTTAGAGGAATTTGATTGTAGTAATGTGGAGCATAGTTGTGTTGATGTTAATGTTATTGATATTCATAAGGAAATTTATAATCCAGATAGATTTAATGCTGTAACTGTTGCCGTAGTGGATTATACGATGCCAGGAATGAATGGTTTAGAGCTTTGTAAGGCTTTAAAAGATCAGCCCATTAAATTTATTTTAATAACCGGATATGCCACTGTAAACAATGCCATAGAGGCATTCAATGCTGGGGTTATACATCAATTCATTCAAAAAAATGACTGCGATTTCACTAGTAAGCTGCATAATGCTATTTATGAATTGCAAGAAAAACAATTTGAAGAGCATTCCGACATTATTATTAAAAGCTTATTAACCAATCGCCACTCTGTTGGTTTGGGTGACCCGTTGTTGATTGATTTCCTTAAGAAGTTTTTTAAAGAAAATAACATAGTTGAGTATTATCTGGTTAATGATTCCGGTTGTTTTTTAATGGCAGATGCTAGGGGTAATCTAAGTTGGATGGTTATAAAAAGCGAAGAGGAAATGAAACAATATACAGCCATAGCCATTGACAACTATGGTGATCAAAAAGTGATCGAAGCTTTGCAGTCCCGAAAAGAAGTTTTATTTCTTCGTACGGAAGAGGATTTTATTGACGTTACTGTTGATGACTGGGGAAAGCATTTGCATCCTGCCACAAAGATTATTGGAAAAAACGATGTTTACTATTATTCGCATTTGAAGGATATGGGTAATGGGGTCTTTCCAAGCAAAGTCATTTCTTATGAGAAGTTTTTGACGGCGAAATAGTTTTTCTGCGTAGCCATATTACTGGTGCAATATCTACTAACTCTGCCTCATGAAGTGTAGTTTGTTGATTATTATTTAGGTTTGATAGTACAAAAAAATCTTTTATTTCATGCGGATATATTTGTCGTAGCAAAGTTGTGTTATTTTTTGTGCGGATGATGCAATTTTGCCTATTGATTTTTTCAAGATCCGTCTTAGGTATTTTTACTCCAGCAACCAAGTCCCCAGGCAAAAAAAATGGTGTCATAGAATCATCAGATACCGTAAGTGAAATGGTTTTCCATTGATTATTATTACAAAAAAAATCCAATTCTGCCTTTATGGCAATTAGTTCTGCATCTTCTGGGGATTGCTCTGCAAGAATTTCGACATCATCTTTAGTTGTATGATTTTGATAGTAAAAAAGTTTTTTTGGCGGTTCCCCTATGCCATGCATTATCCAATCAACCGAGGTTTTAATGCCTTCTGTCTGAAAGATATCCACCAACTTAATCGCTCTTCTTTCTGGTATTCCCCCGGCTCGAGCATTTTCCCAGCCTTTATAGGTAAAAATTGATATATCAGCAAGTTGGGCTATCTCGAACCTACTAAGCTTTGCTAGCTTTCTTAGTTGAGTTAGGCGCTCGGCTCTTTCTTTTGGAGAGTCAAAATTTGGTTCCAATTTCCATACCTTTTTTGTCTATTAAAAATAAATTTAAAATTTACTTCACTATCGGATTAAAAAATGATATATTTTGCTCCAATAGTGAAGCAAAAACAAAAAACAACGTGTTAGTAGATCAAGACATCAATAGCAAAGCAGAGTAGATGATAGCAAAAAAGCAAAGTAATCTCAAAATTAATCGGTGGTTTATTGGACTTTTTATCTGCTTTTAGTGTTTGAACTGCTGTTAAAAACTTCACTGTTAATGCGGGTATGGTCAGTTGTTACATTGAGAGACTTGTAATACCTAAATTTGTATCCGATACCTAGCTAAATACCTGGATGCTAAATGAATGTTTATGCTGTTATATTCACTAAAGGAAATATATGAAAAATAAATACAAAGACCATCAATCGTTTCCTATGCCATTTATGGAAGAAAATAAGGAAGGAAATATTGGCTTTTATTTAAGCTTAAAAGATGATTTTTGCTCTTCAGTTGTAGCGAAGAAAAAAAGATATTTTACAAGAAAAATCAAACATAAATGTAAGGAAATCATGAACAAGGTTATAGAGATTTTGGGTAAATATGGTAATCAAAACAATCCATATTGGTTTTAGATATTTTTTTATTCTATTTATCAGAGGTTTTTGTTTAATTGGGGGGTGGTTATGGCAAGAGAAAAAACATTAGAAAACGAATAAAACCATTGTTTTTGGAGACGTAAAAAAACTAGAGTTGGTATACCCGGACTTGGAGTTTAAAACAGATGAGAAACAAAACACACATTTTATTAGTCGAAGATGACGTGTTGTTTGGCGAATGTATGCGTTGTGGTTTGAGTTATTATGATTGTAATGTCAAATTGGTAGAAAGCCGGACAGCGTGGTCTTCTTTGCGAGCAAAAAATTTTGATATGATGATTTTGGATTTGGATTCGCTAAAATTTTCTGGCAAAGAGCTTTTGAGGAAAATACGTTTAAAAAACAGTGCATTACCAATTATTGCTATAGGTGGTTGCGATAGTTTTTATGATCGAGCCAAGAGCTTGGCTATTGGTGTAGATAAATATATTAGTAAACCTTTTGATTTTGAAGACTTATATGTGCGTATTCATGCTATACAAGAACGAAGTACATCTTGCGCCAAACCAATTATTGCAGTTGAAGATATCAGTAACAATAAGCCGTGTCTTTAAGTTTTGGCCATTGGCAATGACCAGCCGCTGGGGGATTAGCTAAAGTTTATAATGCATAGATAGGAATGATTTTATGGTAGAACCCAATAGAGTATTACAGTCTGGTGTGCAGCGGCCAGGTACATTTTATTCATGGTGTGTGATTTTGGCAGCAACACTGTTTTCATTTTACATTATGATCCAGATAAATTTATTCAATGCAATTAGTGTTGATCTGATGCGTGAATTAAACCTCGATGAGAAACAGCTCGGATATCTAGTAGCCTTTTATTTTTATGGTAATGTTTTATTTTTATTTCCTGCGGGTATTTTGCTAGATAGATTTTCGATACGCAATCTTATGCTGGTAGTGTTTACGGTTTCGGTTATCGCCACCTATATTTTTTCTATAACCTCAAGTTTTTGGTTGATAAACACCACAAGATTTATCCTTGGATTAGCGGGTGCTTTTCCTATGCTAGCAGCGGTAAAGTTGACTTCGCAGTGGTTTGAGTCGCGCCAAATGGCATTAGTAATTGGCGTAATTGTAACAGTATCCATATTTGGCGGCGTTATTGCGCAAACGCCGCTGGCCCTGTTAACTCAAAGCTTGGGTTGGCGCTATGCTGTGCAAATAGTGGCCGCTCTTGGTATGATATTAATCATGATTCAGTTTGCTGTGGTACGCGATAAACCAAAGGGATCAGAAAAAGTTGATTTTGAGAAACAAGCACAACTTAAACGAATTGGTTTTTGGAATTCTTTAAGAATGGTTGTAACAAATGGGCAAAATTGGTTGGGCGGTATTTATATTAGTTTTCTTAACCTACCTACGTTTATTTTTGGTGCTTGGGGTACGGCATACCTAACTCAAGCGCGTCATTTTACTCAACTGCAAGCTACAGTAGTAACTACCACATTTTTTATTGGTCTGACTATTGGTTCGCCATTGGTAGGTTTGATTTCTGACAAAATGGGACTACGCAAGTTACCATTGATTATTGGCGCAATATTATCGCTTGCGGTATTGCTAATTATAATGTTTTCGCCCGCTATGCCTTTATGGGTAGTAAGTTGCCAGTTTTTATTTTTAGGTCTCGTGAATAGTTCCCAGGTAATTGGTTATCCAGTTATTGCCGAAAGTAATCCTCGCATTTTTACTGCTATAGCAACTGGAATTGGTTCAACTGTGGTTATGGCTGGAGGTATGTTAATACCGGTTTTTGTATGGTTATTAAGCTGGTCCGGTAGCAATATGATTGTTGATAAAGTTACAACTTATTCATTAGCGGATTTTACCCGGGCTAATTACCTGATGTTGCTTGGCCTAATTATTGCAGTAATTGCATCGTTACTGCTGAAGGAGACTTACTGTAAACAGTTAGATTAAAACAAATTAAAATTTATTTATCTCATCTTCACGCTTAGTCAGCACCTCGTAGCCGTTTTCAGTGACTAGGATAGTGTGTTCCCACTGTGCCGACAGTTTTCGATCTTGAGTGACAACTGTCCAGCCATCGGACATTAGCTCGGTGTGATATGAGCCGGCATTGATCATTGGTTCAATTGTGAAAATCATTCCTGGTTCTATTATTTTCCCAGTTCCGGTTTCGCCGTAATGCAATACTTGGGGCTCTTCGTGAAATTTTTTGCCAATGCCATGTCCGCAGTATTCACGCACCACAGAGAAATTATGAGCTTCAGCGTGTTTTTGAATTGCAGCGCCAATGTCACCTAAGTGAGCTCCGGGTTTTACTGTTTTGATGCCGAGATATAAACATTCTTGCGCAACTTTAATCAGGCGTTCGGCTAAGGGCGAGGTTTTACCCACTATGAACATTTTGCTGGTGTCACCAAAATATCCGTCTTTGATAACGGTGATGTCAATATTGATAATATCGCCGTTTTTTAGTTTTTCTGAGCATGGAATACCATGGCAAATTACATGATTTATAGAGGTGCAGATTGATTTTGGAAAGCCGCGGTAGTTTAATGGCGCAGGAGTGGCTTTTTGCATATTAACAATATATTCGTGGCAAATGCGGTCAAGTTCTCTGGTTGTGGTATTGGCCTGAATATGCGGGGTAATCATTTCCAAGACGTCGGCGGCTAGACGACAAACCGTGCGCATTTTTTCGATTTCAGCTGTGTTTTTTGTCGATATTATCATTTTATAGGTTCCAGTTGTGTGGATATGTGCATAAATCCCAATATATTCAAGCAAATACAACCGCGATGTTGGAACATATGACAGTAATTAGTATTTTTTTTTTAGCTATGGTATAAAGCCTTGCTAAATTAAGCAAATATTATTAACTACTCACACGTATCGACACATAACTTTGGGTGCTGAACATAGATTTTGCTCAAAACCGAGTATTTTGTTCCAGTGCAAGGCGCATGAGCGCGAGCAGCGGAGTTTACTTTTTTTCGTAAATGAGCAGCGGAGCGCGAAATGCAACGCAGCAATGGGATAAAAGACGAAGGTTTCAAGAGAAGTAATCAGTTTAGTTAAGTTGTGGGATAAGTGGAGGCATAACCCTAGGAGAAAAAATGACTGACATTACCATGCGCCAAATGTTAGAGGCTGGCGTGCACTTCGGCCATCAAGTCCGTTTCTGGAATCCCAAGATGGCACCTTATATTTTTGGCACCAAGAGTAAAATTCACATAATTAATCTTGAAAAAACCCTTGATATGTATCAACAAGCGGTGAATTTTTTAAGCAGTGTGGCCGCAAAAAGAGGCAAGATTTTATTTGTTGGTACTAAACAACAGGCTCGTAGTTTGATTCGCTCTGAAGCTGAGCGTTGCCGTATGCCATACGTTGATTTTCGCTGGCTTGGCGGCATGTTGACCAATTATAAAACAATTCGGCAGTCATTAAAGCGGCTGAAAGAATTAGAAGCGTTGCGCGATGGTCCAACCTTCGCACGTATTACAAAAAAAGAAGCGCTTTCCATTATGCGTGAAATAACCAAGTTGGAACGTGGTTTAGGTGGTATTCGTGAAATGGGTGGTTTGCCAGATGCCGTTTTCGTGATTGATGTTGGGCACGAAAATATTGCTGTAAGCGAAGCAACTAAATTAAAAATTCCGATAGTTGGTATCGTTGATACCAATAACAAACCCGACGGTATTGATTATGTAATTCCTGGGAATGATGATTCAATTCGTGCAATAAAACTATATTTACAAGGAATTGTGGATGCGATTATTGATGCTCGCGGCCATATTATTGAAGAAGAAATCATTGCTGAAAAAGAAGATAAAAAAACCAGCAAGAAAGCGGCTTTGCCACCAAAGAAAAAAGTTTTTAAGAGACAAGCTTCAGTAGGTGAAGACAAGGGTGATAATCCTAAAACTGGTTCCACTAAGGCGCCAGTAGTGGCAAAAACTAAAATAGTCAGAAGTGGAACTCATGCTAAAAGTGCTGTCAAAGAAGAGAAGGGGGTGGTAGCAGAAGAAAACAAGGAGATTGATGAAAAAACCCCAGTCGAAATTTTAGCAGAGAGTGCGGTTGATGTTTTATCTGATGAATAAGAATAGAGAGTATTAATTATGATAATTACAGCTTCTTTAGTTAAGGATTTGCGTGAGCGTACCGGTGCCGGAATGATGGAGTGTAAAAAAGCACTGGAAGAAGCGCAAGGGGATATCGAAGCAGCAATTGTAGCCATGCGCAAATCTGGTCAGGCTAAAGCTGCCAAAAAAGCGGGACGTATTGCTGCTGAAGGCGCTGTTGCAATTAAAGTTAGTGATGATGGCAAAAAAGCAATTATGGTTGAAATCAATTGCGAGACTGATTTTGTGGCACGCGATCATAATTTCCTGGAATTTGTTAACATTGTTGCAACTAATGGGTTGGTTGCATCAGCTTTGGATCTTGATGGTTTGTTGGCTGTTACCCTGGATAACGGTAAAACCATCGCGCAAGTTCGAGAAGACTTGGTTGCCAAAATTGGTGAAAATATAAATGTGCGGCGGATGAAGCTAATGACAACCGCAGGAGTAATTGGCAATTATGTTCACAGCAATAATCGTATTGGTGTGTTAGTGGATTTATCTACGGTAAATGCTGAGCTCGGTAAAGATATTGCCATGCACATTGCTGCGAGCAAGCCCATAGCGGTATTGCCCGAAGAATTGCCACAAGACTTGCTTAACAAAGAAAAAGAAATTTGTTTAGCGCAGGTGCAGACAAGTGGAAAACCTCCTGAAATCTTGGAAAAGATGGTTACTGGTAGGATGCAGAAATTTATTAACGAATCAACTTTAATAAAACAGCCCTTTGTTAAAAACCCAGACATTGCTGTTTCCGAGTTATTGCAGCAAGCAAATGCAAAGGTTCTAAGTTTTGTTCGTTTTGAAGTAGGTGAGGGCATTGAGAAAAAAGATGTTGATTTTGCATCTGAGGTAAAGGCACAAGTTGAATCGCAAAAATAAAGCATAAAGCGGAGGAGATTTAATGGCTACCACAAAAAAACCTCGTTATCGACGTATAATGTTAAAGTTTAGTGGTGAGGCTTTGTTAGGGAAGGGTGGCCAAGGGATTGATCCAGCAGTTATCGAATATATCGCTGAGGAGATTAAGCCATTAATTGCCAGTAGGGTTCAAGTTGGAATTATTATAGGCGGCGGTAATTTTTTTCGTGGTGCCAAATTAAATCATAATTTAATTTCTCGAGTTACAGCCGATCATCTTGGTATGATTGCTACTATGCTGAATGCTCTGGCGATGCGAGATGTTTTTGAGCATGCAAAAATTTCCACTAAAATCATGTCAGCCCTGCCAATTGATAGCATCATTGAGAGATATGATTATAACAAAGCATCCGATTATCTTGATAAAAATTTCTTAATGATCTTTGCTGGTGGAACTGGCAACCCTTTTGTTACTACCGATACTGCACTTGGTTTGCGTGGAATTGAGCTCAATGCTGATTTGCTTTTAAAGGCAACCAATGTTGATGGTGTTTACTCTGCTGATCCACAAAGAAATCCTAGTGCCAAGTTTTACAGTCATTTAACCTACCAAGAAGCTTTAGCCAAGGAATTAGCTGTGATGGATTTAGCTGCATTTTGTCTTTGTCGTGATCATAAAATGAAATTGCGAGTGTTTAGTATGCACAAAAAAGGAGCGTTGTTGCGTATTATTCAGGGAGCAAATGAAGGAACTTTAGTAGAATGAGGTGAATTATGTTAAATAATATTATTAAAAATGTTGAAACTAATATGCAGAAATCGCTCGAAGCTTTTAAAGTCGAGATCGGTAAAATACGAACTGGAAGAGCGAATGCAAGCTTAGTTGATGGGATTAAAGTTGATTATTACGGCAACGAAACCGCATTGAAGCACATCGCTAATATTGTGGTTAGTGATGCTCGTACCATTACTATTACACCATGGGAAAAACCTATGGTTAAGCCGATTGAAAAAGCTATTCTTAATGCGGGTCTTGGTTTGAATCCGGTTAGTGATGCTAATTTAGTGCGGGTGCCTATTCCTGCGTTAACTGAGGAGCGACGTAAAGAAATGGTGAAAGTAGTAAAAAATATTTCTGAGCAGGCACGAGTTGCAATAAGAAATATTCGTCGTGATGCTATGGATAGTCTTAAAGAGCTCCTGAAGAAAAAAGAAATTGATGAAGATGCGGACCATCGTGCACAAGATGCTGTGCAAAAGGTGACCGATAGATTTGTTGGAGAGATCGACAAACTGGCGGTTTCTAAAGAAGAAGATTTGATGAAGGTTTGAAATTTGCTCATGAACTCTACTATGCTGGCCATAAAACATTGATTTTCTGCGATCCGTTGCTCACATACCTATAAAGTATGCTGCGCTACGGTTCTCGAAAATCAATGCTTTCTGTCTCAGCCTAGCGAATTCATGAGCAGATTTTGCCAATAAAATGTTTCTGATTTTTTTTAATAGGTTAGGTATAAAAATTTTTTATGAAGGTTCCACGCCATATTGCGATTGTGATGGACGGCAATGGCCGCTGGGCCAAACAACGAGGATTGCCCAGAGTTGCTGGGCATAAAGTTGGTGTGGAAAGTGTGCGCGCAATTGTTAAGATTTGCGCTGAGAAAAAAGTTGAAGTTTTAACATTATTTGCTTTTAGTACTGAAAATTGGGAGCGCCCCAAAGAGGAAGTTGGCTTTTTAATGGAACAGTTGTTTGTTAAGGCCTTAGAAAAAGAAGTTAAGGATCTGCATAAAAACAATGTTCAATTTCGGGTTATGGGAGAGACCAAACGGTTAACTGAACAATTGCAGCATAATGTTCATCATGCTGAAAAATTAACTTCCAATAACAGCGGTTTAAAGCTGGTGATTGCGTTAAGTTATAGTGGGCGTTGGGATATTACAGAAGCCGCTCGCCAGCTTGGCGCGGAAATCGAACAAGGGAAACTGACGTCACAAGAAATAACAATTGATAAGCTGCACGCTCATACTTGTTTGCATGATTTGCCAGATCCAGATTTGTTTATTCGTACCAGTGGTGAGCAGCGTATAAGTAATTTTATGTTGTGGCAGCTGGCATATACGGAATTATATTTTACTGATGTTTTGTGGCCGGATTTTCGCGAGAAAGAGCTCGCTGACGCTTTAGTTGTTTATAATCAAAGAGATAGAAGGTTTGGTAAATGCTAATGCAACGTCTGAATACTGCGTTTGTTTTTGGGGTTTTGGTAATCATCAGCATATTTTATTTGCCATTGATTTGGTTTGGTTTGTTAGCAACATTGATAGTTGCTATAGCCGCTTGGGAATTTGCGGGATTTTTTTGGAGGGCAGACTACAAGAAAAAGGTTGGTTTTTTAGGAGCTTTTTTATTGATAGCTCTATTAACACAACTTTTCCCCGCGCAACCGACGTTGATTGCTGGTGTGTTGTGGTGGTTAATTGTTCCTTGTTTTTTGTGGCGCTATACGACAGATAAGAAAAATTACTTTAACAGCATGGTTTGGCAGTGGTTTGTTGGAATTATGATTTTTGTTCCTTGTCTGACTGGTTTAATTGAGATTCAAGAAAAATTTGGTGCAAGATTTTTGCTTTATTTGATTGCGATTGTTTGTGCAGCTGATATCGGCGCATATTTTGCGGGAATGTTTTGGGGAAGGCATTTATTGGCATCGCAGATCAGTCCTAAAAAAACGTTTGAGGGTTTATTAGGGGGGTTGTTGGCTGCCTTGATTGTTACCATTATTAGTGTGATGCTGTTAATATTTGGTATTATTGATACAGGTGGCGTGGCTTTTAGTTTCAGTGGTATGCGCGGTATTTCGCTTTTAATATTGGTTATAATTACGTGTTTGTGGTCAGTTGTCGGTGATTTATTTGAAAGCATGTTGAAGCGTCAAGTGGGACTAAAAGATAGTGGTCGATTATTGCCTGGGCATGGTGGCATGTATGATCGGATTGATAGCTTAACTGCCGCAATCCCGTTTTTTGTTTTGGGGCTTTTATTGATTTAACTGTTTGACTTCGCCCGGGGAATAAATTTTATTTTTTAAAAAATAACGCATCGAAATTATTAGCCT
>CAZMGW010000007.1:0-45208 GCA_964565935.1 uncultured Coxiellaceae bacterium | reverse complement strand
GCCAAAGACTAGACCAAAAAGGCTTTGGCGCTAATCACGACGGCAACATCTCAGTCAAATTTGATGAAGTGCTGCTTGCTACCCCAACTGCTGTCAGCAAAGGCAACATAACCGCCGATATAATTATAACTCTCGACAAGAATGGCAATAAAATCGACGGCATTGGTAAGCCATTTTCTGAAATTAAATTGCATTTAGCTGCCTATCGAGCCCGTCCAGAAATTAATGCGGTTGTGCATGCCCATCCTCCTTTTACAACGGCGCGCGGATTATTGAATTTGCCCATCAAACCCTCAATTCCTGAAGCAATAGTTTCAATCGGTGATGTTGTTCCGGTTGTTGCATTTGCCATGCCAGGCGCGAAAGAAAATGATGAGATTGTTGCCAATGTTTTAGCTGAGGTCGATGTTTTTATAATGCCGGGAAATGGAGTGCTTGCTGTTGGTGACTGCGTGGAGCAGGCTTATTTGCGCCTTGAGCTAGTGGAGCACTTGGCCAAGATAGATTTTTATGCGCGCGGAATGGGAACTCCAATGTCTCTTGCAAATGCGGATGTTGCTAATCTCATGGAAAAGCGCGCAGCTATAGGCCTTGGACCAAAAAAGAAGGCCACCTCTTCATTTTTAGAAACAAAACCCATCCAAGAGCAGCAACAATTAAATGACATTAAGAAAATAATTCTAGAAGAGATCAAAAAAACTCTGCAATCTTTACCTTCATAAATAATAATAAAAAAGGATAATCAATTATGAGAACCCCACTTATTGCCGGCAACTGGAAAATGAACAAAACCATAAATGAGGCGTTAGAGCTAGTGAAGGCGCTGCATTATGGGTTGCAATATCAAGATGTAACCAAGTTAGAAATTGTTGTGGCGCCTCCATATACCGCGCTTAACAAAGTGGCGGAGTTTTTAAAGGACTCTTTTATTGGGGTTAGCTCTCAAGATTTGTTTTGGGAAGAGTCAGGGGCTTTTACAGGTGCGATTTCTGCACCAATGCTTAAAGACGCGGGCGCAGAATATGCGATCATTGGCCATTCCGAAAGACGTCAGATATTTGGCGAAACCGACGGCACCGTGAACAAAAAAATCAAGGCGGCTTTGGCGCATAATCTGGTTCCAATTTTTTGTGTGGGTGAGACGCTGGAAGAGCGTGAAGCTGGAAAAGTAAATGAGGTTATCGGAGCACAATTTTCTGGTGGACTTATGGATTTAACCCCAGAGCATATGGCAAAGATAGTAATTGCATATGAACCTGTATGGGCGATCGGTACCGGCAAAACTGCCACCCCAGAGCAAGCAGAAGAAGTTCATGCAGTTATCCGCAATATGTTGGTCAAACAGTTCGGCCAGACAACCGCTGATATCGTTAAAATTTTATATGGCGGCAGCGTTAAACCATCAAACAGCAAAGAATTGCTATCGAAGCCAAATATCGACGGAGCCTTGGTCGGCGGCGCGAGTTTAAAACCTGAAGATTTTATTGGTATTATTAAAAATGCGGTGTAGTTATCTTTACCGAGTAAAGATAGTGACTCTGCCTCTTAATGAATATAAAAAATAAAATAAACAAACGGCATATAATTCAATGGTTACTATTGCCGATAGTTTTGGTTGTCATTAGTTTGGGATGGAAATATACCTGGTTGGGGTTTTTCGTACCGTTAGTGATGTTGGTTGGTATTATTGGAGCATTTATCAATGGTCGTTATGTGTGCGGGAATTTATGCCCACGCGGCGCTTTTTTTGATCGATTGATTACCCCCATTAGCCCACAAAAGCCATTGCCACAGTTTTTGCGCAGCATGACGTTTCGTTGGGCAGTGTTAGTTTTGTTAATGGGGCTAATGTTTTATCGCTTGTCTCAAAATTTCAGCTCGGTAGAGCATTGGGGCCGCGTCTTTTGGTTGATGTGCACCGCGACAACATTGCTTGGCATTGTGCTTGCCATGTTTATCCGCGCGCGTACTTGGTGTTCTTTTTGTCCAATAGGTACTCTTGGAAAAATTATTGGCGAAAAAGCAGCAAGATCAACTTTAAAACTGGATGCGGCAAAATGTGTGGGTTGCAGATTGTGCGAAAAAGCATGTCCGATGAATTTATCGATTATATCCGCAAATAAAACGCTGCTTACCAATAGCGATTGCATAAAATGCGGGGAATGTGTTTCTCAATGTCCGCGTCGAGCGTTGTCTAATATAAAAAACTAAACAAAATATTGTGAGCAGATATCGTTTAATTCTTGCAAACTGCCGCAGGCGTTAATGGCAGAACAAAACTCTTTTTTATTGCTCAAGCCTTGGGTGTACGCGCCAGCAATTTTGCGCGCATGTAAAAGCGCAAATTTTTCGTTTCCTAGCAGTTTTTCTAAGAGCTCAATGTGGCGTATAAAAATGGCTCCGATTTCTTTTCGGGATGGCGAGATAAATTCCTGGCCATTCATTTCCGCAATTAATTTTTGAATTAGCCAGGGTTGCCCCACTCCGGCGCGAGCAATCATGGCTCCGGCGCATCCGGTCGCGAACATTTTTTTCAACGAATCGACACAAGCAACATCACCATTACCGATAACCGGAATTTTTAATTCGTCAACAAAAAATTTAATGTGTTCGTAGTTGCATGGGGTTTTGTAGGTGTCATTCCAGTGCCTGCCATGCACAACTAAAAAATCAACACCAGCATCGCTGACTACTTTAGCGATTTCTGCATTAAATTTTTCTTGTCCACGATTCTCAACTCTGATTTTCGCAGCTATTGGTAGGTGGGTATTTTTTTTCATCGCAACCAGTAATTTATAAAGCGTCGTTGGGTCAGTTAGCAGACTAGAACCCGCTCCTTGACGGCGAACTTTTTTAACTGGGCAGCCACAATTCAAATCAATCAAATCCGCGCCAAAATCGGTTACAACTTTTGCCGCATGGCCTATTTTTTCAGGGTCTTTGCCAAATATTTGAAAGCAGACAGGTCCTTCTTTGGGATCTTTTTCAATATAACGCCGATACGATAACTTTGGTTGCTGGGCTAAGGCGTTGCAGGAAATCATTTCAGTGCACGTGAAGGCGGGCTTGCTGTACTCCCAAGTTAAAAGGCGAAAAGCTGAGCAACTATAGCCAGCTAATGGGCCTTGAATAAGATTCAAGGGAAAGGTTTTGTTACATATTTTTAAAGGTTTGAGCAAGTTGTATCCTAATTATCCAGCTGGCTATTCCCCAGCTCTGCAACATTTAATCGCCTAATTTTATTACTATCCACACTACATATTATAGGGAACAACGCGCATTTATCACCTGGTTTTTTGTTATAATATGAGTAAATCGTTTGTTGTAACCCATATCCCACCACTTATTTAGATAATATTCAATTTTTGACAATTAGAACGAATATTTTCACTTGCCGGCTCTATTATAAATAGGTATACTCCAAACCCTTAAAAGTTTGAATATGCGATAAACTGTTGCAATTTATTGATTATATTGATTATTTATTTTGAGACATAGCTATGAAACCAGAAATACACCCTAACTATAAACAAGTAAAAGTCGTCTGTAGCTGCGGCAACACTTTCGAGACCAGCTCGACCGTTGGCAAAGACGCTCTCAACATAGAAATATGCTCTAATTGCCACCCATTTTATACTGGCAAACAAAAAGTCATGGATACCGCTGGGCGCGTAGAAAAATTCCAAAATAAATATGGCCCAAAGAAGACTCCAGTTAAAAAAGATAAAGAAGCAAAATAGATCACGCTTGATATCTCTATAACCCCCCATAACCAGCTCTGCAACTCGCAAGCAACGTGATCTTATGTCGAGCTAACTATGCATCTTACTGATTTCGACTTCACCCTCCCCGAGGAACTTATCGCGCAGTTTCCTTTGCCTAAGCGCAGCTCCAGCCGCTTGTTGTGTCTAAACAAAAAAACCGGGGCCATCACTCATCACGTTTTTAAAGATTTACCAAATTTAATCGCTCCAGGAGATTTACTGGTTTTCAATAACACTAAAGTCATCCCCGCGCGCTTATTTGCTACCAAACCAACGGGCGGTAAAGTAGAAATTTTAGTGGAGCGTATTTTAGAAAATAATGAATTACTTGCACAAATCAAAACCAGCAAACCGCTAAAAATTGGCGCAAAACTGCTTTTAACCAACGACACTTGGTTTGAAGTTATAGGTCGCCAAGATGATTTTTTTGAATTGGCTTTACATTCACCTCATTTGATTAATTTCGTGCTTGAACAATTCGGCAAAACGCCGCTGCCCCCATACATCGAACATCAACCAACCATGATTGATGAAAACCGCTATCAAACCATTTATGCCAAATATGAAGGCGCGGTCGCGGCGCCTACAGCCGGTTTACATTTTGACGAAGAATCGATGCTGAGCCTTGCCAACAAAAACATTCAAACTGCTTTTTTAACGCTGCACGTTGGCGCAGGAACATTCCAACCTATCCGCACACCAAAAATCGAAGATCACAAAATGCACAAGGAATATATCGATGTTCCCAAAAGCCTTTGTCAACAAATCACAACTACTAAAAAAAATGGAGGCAGAGTGATTGCGGTTGGCACCACCAGTGCCCGCGCCTTGGAAAGCGCATCCCACTCGGGCGAGACCAAACCATACCGTGGTGAGACAGATATTTTTATCTACCCCGGCTATAAATTTCGCTGTATCGATGGTCTGATTACCAATTTCCATTTACCAAAAACAAGCTTACTAATGCTTATTTGTGCTTTTGCTGGAAAGGAAAATGTTATGCGCGCTTATCACGAAGCAATACGCCAAAGATATCGCTTTTTCAGCTATGGTGATGGGATGTTGATAGTTTAGGGGACTTTCTAGTTAATCTATTGTATGCTTGACCAGCACGTTTTTATAAACTTCAATCTGGTCGCCAGCCTTGATATCATTATAATTCTTAATACTGATACCACATTCCATTCCCTGACGAACCTCGCTGACATCCTCTTTGAACCGGCGCAGAGATTCTAACTCTCCTTCATAAATCACAACATTATCACGCAGCACCCTGACCGGGTTTCCACGCTTAACAGAATTTTCAATAACCATACAACCGGCGATTGCTCCCAATTTAGAAGAACGAAACACTTCGCGAACTTGGGCCAACCCGATAATTTGCTCCTCGTATTTTGGCGCGAGCATTCCGGTCAACGCAGCTTTAATATCATCGGCTAATTTATAAATAATGCTATAGTAACGCAAATCCACACCTTCGCGTTCAGCCAAACGCTTGGCAACCGCATCCGCGCGCACATTAAACCCAATAATAATACCGTCTGAAGCTAAAGCTAAATTAATATCTGATTCGGTAATACCACCCACACCACTAGCGACAACTTTAATTTTTACTTCATCGGTAGCAATTTTATCTAGTACTTCTCTGATTGCCTCAGCTGAACCTTGGACATCAGTTTTCAATACGACATTTAAGGTTTTTGCACCCTCTTCTTGCATCCGAGTTAAAATATTTTCTAATTTTGCTGCTTGCTGTTTTGCCAATTTAACATCACGATATTTGCCTTGACGAAATAATGCAATTTCTCGAGCTTTCTTTTCGCTCGCAACCACAATTGCTTCATCACCAGCACTTGGGGTTCCGGATAAACCCAAAACCTCAACCGGAATTGATGGACCAACCTGAGCAACTTTTTTACCAGCATCGTCAAACATGCCACGCACTCGGCCGTAATGTAAACCGGCGAGCAAAATGTCTCCTTGATGCAACGTGCCTCTTTGCACTAAAACTGTCGCCACTGGGCCGTGACCTTTATCTAAGCGTGATTCGATTACTACTCCACGCGCTGCACAGTTAGTCGCAGCTTTTAATTCTTGAACTTCAGCCAAAATTAGAATCGATTCTAAAAGAGCATCAACTCCATCTCCAGTTTTAGCAGAAATCTTCTGGAAGATTGTATCGCCACCCCATTCCTCAGAAACAATATTATATTTGGTCAACTCGGTTCGAATTCGATCTGGATCGGCATCGGGTTTGTCGATTTTATTAATAGCAACTATTAATGGCACTTTAGCAGCTTGAGCGTGTTGAATTGCTTCTATTGTTTGCGGCATCACACCATCATCAGCCGCGACCACCAAAATCACTATATCAGTGCATTTGGCACCGCGGGCACGCATGGCAGTAAAGGCCGCATGTCCAGGGGTATCTAAAAAAGTTATCATGCCACGGGGTGTATCTACGTGGTATGCGCCAATATGTTGCGTAATTCCACCGGCTTCGCGAGCGGCAACTTTGGTACGACGAATGTAATCCAAAAGCGAGGTTTTACCATGATCGACGTGACCCATAATAGTCACTACCGGCGCACGCGTCACCTCTTCAGCAGCGCTTGCGTGCTCTAATTCCAAGCTATCTTCTAAAGCAGTTTCCTTGATTAAAGTAGTTTTAAACCCCATTTCTTCCGCAACCAAGGCGGCCGTATCTTGATCAATTACTTGATTAATGGTAGCCATTGCTCCCATTTTCATCATGCTCTTGATCACTTCAGTGGCTTTAACTGACATCTTTTTGGCTAACTCGGCAACGGTTAAAGTTTCCGGAATCGAAACTTCGCGTACACCAACAACTGGTGTAACTACAGCAGTTCTTTCTAGAGCTGGCTCTTCTTTGTGTCTACCAAAAACTGGTTTTACCCCTTTTTTCGGTGCTTGTTTAACTTCAGTATGGATGCGTTTTTTGGGCCTAAGAACAACCGGGGCTTCTTCTTTATGTGGCTTAGCTTTTACCGCCACTGGCTCACGCTTCTCTTCAACAACCTCAACTCGAGGTTCCCGAGGTTGCTCTTTTCCTGCGGTGGTAGTTTTCTCGCTTGCCAAAAGCTTGGCCTTGCGCTCTTCCTCTTCTTTGGCACGACGCTCTGCCAACAGTTTTTTCTCTAATTGTCTTTTTGCTTCCTCTTCAATGCGGCGTTTTTCTTCGGCAAGTTCTTTATCCACATCATAAGCACGGCGCTTACGCACAGTGACGCTAATCACATTACGAGCAGCTGCGCTGGCGATGTCGGTAGATGTTTTTTTGCGTTTTAATGTGATCGCCGCTGGAGCAGCACTTTCCTGCGATCCCGCAGTGTGGGTTGATTTTAGATAACCAAGCAAAAGATTTTTTTGTTCATCGGTAACAAATTGGTCAGGATTTTTAACTTCAACCCCAGCATTTTTTAGTCGCAGCAAAAGCTGTTCTGGTGGAATACCCACCATTTTTGCTAACTGTTCTACCGTGATATCTGCCATATTTTTTTCTATTTTCTATCGAAAACTCTATATTTTACCCAGCCCGGCGGCTTGCTGCGCAAGCCTTGGCTGGGCTGGTGAAGCCTCTCGCTCCTTCCGGAGCGGAATTGTTAAAAGCTTATATAATTTATTGTTATCATCATTCAAACCACGGTTTGCGCGCCGTCATAATTAGCTTGGCCTTCTCTTCTTCGGACAATTCCTCAATATCACTTAGATCATCAATCGATTGTTCAGCTAAATCTTCTTGAGTAATGATACCGCGACTAGCAAACACATAAGCCAAATGCCTATTCATACCCTCAAGCTCTAATAAATCCTGTGCCGGCTCAACCACACCAACCTCAACCTTGCTAGATAAAGCCTTTTCTAAAAGAATATCTCGAGCACGATTCTTTAAAGCTTCTGCAATTTCTTTATCAAACCCCTCAATAGACAACAAATCATCTATCGGAGCATACGCCACATCTTCTAAAGTACGAAAACCTTCCTGCACCAAAATATTGGCTAAATCCTCATCAACTGATAAATTTTCAGTAAATATTGTGGTCAAATTTTCAGCTTCTTCTTTCACCTTTTTTTCTGCTTCGGCAACACTAACCACATTCAACTTCCAACCAGATAGTTCGCTAGCCAATTTAACATTCTGTCCGTTACGCCCAATCGCCAAAGCCAGCTGATCTTCACGCACCGCAATGTCCATAACTTTTCTTTCTTCATCAACTACAATCGAAGCAATTTCTGCGGGGGCCATGGCATTAACAACAAGTTGCGCCGGATCATCATCCCATAAAATCACATCAATACGCTCACCACCAAGTTCGTTGGAAACGTTCTGCACTCGCGAACCACGCATACCAATACATGCACCAATTGGATCAATGCGTCCATCATTGGTTTTGACAGCCATCTTGGCGCGTAGGCCGGGATCACGAGCCACTGCCTTAATAGTAATTATATCCTCAGTAATTTCAGGAACTTCCAGCTTAAATAATTCGATTAATACTTTTGGCGATGTACGACTCATGACAAGCATTGGCCCTTTTGTGTCTTCAAGCACTTCACATAACACGCCACGCACCCGATCACCAATTCTAACTGCTTCTTTAGGCAACATCCCATCACGAAAAATTATTGCTTCAATATTACTGCCCATATCTAAAATAATATTGTCTCGCCCAGTTTTCTTAACCACTCCTATCTGTAATGTACCAACCAAACTCAGGTAGCGCTTAACAATATCTTCTCGCTCTGCACGACGAATTTCACGCATGATAACTTGCTTAGCCAACTGCGCTGCAATACGACCAAATTCTACTGACTCTACCGGCTCTTCAATCACGTCGCCAACTTCAAGCTCAGAATCAACCGCTTGTGCTTGTGTAAGCGTCATCTGTTTACCTGGAAATTCTAATTCCTCTTCATTGCTAATTACGGTCCAACGACGAAAAGTTTCATAATTGCCAGTTTTACGATCAATCACAACCCTAATATCAACTTCTTCTGAATAACGTTTTGCTGTTACGGTTTCCAACGCACGCTCAATTGCGCCAAAAATGACTTCTTTTTCCATATCTTTTTCGTTGGATACAGAATCTACAACTAATAATATTTCCTTGTTCATAGCTATCGCCCTCAAGAACCCAATATCAAATTGGCTTTATTAATATTTACTAACTCAAAAACAACAATTTCATTATTAACTATTAGCTCTAACCTACCATCAAAAACCGCTTTAATTTCTCCTACAAATTTACGCTGTCCATTTTGTGGTTGTTGCAAACGCACACTCACCAAATTACCCACATACCGTTGATAGTGCTCTGCTTTAAACAAGGGACGATCTAACCCGGGTGATGAAACCTCTAAGTTATAACTTCCCGAAATTGGGTTTTCCACGTCAAATAAAGCCCCAATTTGTTTACTCACTAAGCCACAATCATCAACATTAACACTCTTGCGTTCATCCCCTAAAAGAACATCAATATAAATCCGCAATAAAGTTCTTTTACCACTTTGATGCAATTCTATTCCCCAAAGCTCATATCCCATAGCTTTGATTATAGGCATAATTAAATCTTCAATTTTTTTACTGAGTCTCATTAAACAAAAGCTCTAAATTATTCCGAATATAAAAAATGGGCATGTCGCCCATTTTTTTAAAAACAATAATTAATCCCTAAAAATAAAGAAATCTAATGTTACGCATCATCATTTCTTTTCAAGTATTTTTTCACAAACATCATATCACAATTGGTAGCGGGGGCAGGATTTGAACCTACGACCTTCGGGTTATGAGCCCGACGAGCTACCAGGCTGCTCCACCCCGCGATAAATTTTTCTAGAGCCCGCTATTATATAAGTTAAAACACCTTAAGTCCAAGATTAATATTAAACCAACTCTTTAACAACGTTATAAAATCACGCATCATGTTGATTGTAATGTTATTATGATAAAAAAATTTTTATATTTTAATTTAACAAATACCGAAGGCCGGACTCGAACCGGCACGGCTTTCACCACTACCACCTCAAGGTAGCGTGTCTACCAATTCCACCACTTCGGCATAAAAATTGCGCGAACTTTTTATAAAAATCTCAATCGATTGATTTTAAAACAAAAAACCAAATATTACGCATTTATTGGCCTTGCTCAAACGGAACCATAGGGATACCTGCACTTATCTTCCCCTGCTTCACTTGTTTCGAGATCATTACCCCGAGCATAATACTAGTTGCAAAAAAAACGGCCGCGATCAATGCCGTAACCTTAATTAAAAATGGCACAGAACCGATACTGCCAAATACTGTATTAGACGCGCCACTACCAAAAGCAGCGCCCATGTCAGCACCTTTTCCATGCTGAATCAGCACCAAAAAAACCAAACAAATGGCTGCCAATATATGAATAACAAATATAATTTCTTGCATGATAATACCTACTTTTAATTTAAAATTACGACCCTTTAAGTATTTTAATTTACTCTCTACAACCTTACTACGCAATCCTTGCCTTATGCTGGGCCGGTAAAACCTATCCCTTTAGGGACAAAAATCGTTAGTCCGTTTTTTGCTTTCTAACTGCTTGTCTTACCACATCCGCCAACTCTTCAGTAATTTTAGAAATAAATTCAACATCTTCGCCCTCTACCATAACACGAATCACCGGCTCTGTCCCAGATGGTCGCAACAACACCCTTCCACGTCCACCAAGAAATTCGGTAATTCTAACTACAGCTCCCTCAATTTCTGGATTATTGGCAAATTTTCTGGGGTTATCGCATTTTACATTAACCAAAACCTGAGGATATTTAGTCATTTCTGATTTTAACTCATACAGTGACTTTCCGCTATGGCAAACCGCATTTAATACTTGTAATGAACTAACAATACCATCGCCGGTGGTAGTAATTCCCAAATGCGCTATATGCCCAGAAGATTCTCCTCCAAGCATCCAATTATTTTCCCGCAACGCTTCAATAACATATCGATCACCCACTCTACTACGCTTAAAATCAATTCCAAGATTGCATAAGCTGGTTTCTAACCCCAAATTACTCATCATTGTACCAACAATGCCGCCCTGTAGAGTACCATTGGTAAATCCATGTTTCGCAATAATAAACAGGAGCTCATCACCATCCACAATCTCCCCTTTATGATCTACCATAACCACACGATCACCATCACCATCAAAAGCAATTCCTAAATTCGCCTCTTCCGCCAGCACTCTTTTTGCCAAGACCTGAGGATAAGTAGAGCCACAGCGTTCGTTAATATTAAAACCATCTGGATCTACACCAATCTCGACAACTGTCGCCCCAAGCTCACGCAACACCTCAGGCGCAATTTGATAAGTAGCACCATTAGCGCAATCAACAACTATTTTTAAACCACTCAAACTGTTTCTTATCCCTAATGTGCTTTTACAAAATTCGATATACCTTCCTGGAGCATCATCAATACGTTTTGCCTTGCCTAATTTAGAAGCATCAACCAAACGCATTGGCTTATGCATCTGCTCTTCAATTGCCAACTCTAACTGATCCGATATTTTAACTCCTTCGGCCGAAAAAAACTTTATCCCATTGTCATAATATGGGTTATGCGAAGCGCTAATCTCTATACCAGCTTGGGCACGAAAAGTACGCGTTAAATATGCGACGGCCGGGGTTGGCATTGGCCCAAGCATCCAAGCATCCACTCCCGCTGCTGATAACCCTGCCTCTAAAACTGACTCTAATAAATAACCAGAAATGCGGGTATCTTTACCAACCAACACCTTGGACTTGCCAAAACTTTCATTCAAAACCATACCAACGGCCCAACCTAGCTTAAGAATAAACTCTGGATTGATAATCGCCTCACCTACACGGCCGCGAATGCCATCAGTACCGAAATATTTTTTTGCGTTCATTTAAAAAACCACCATTTATTGCTCGGTCTCGTCACTTTTCTCTACTTTATGCTCAGCATGATGCGAAGAATGCGAGTGATGTTGATGATGTGAATGCTCAACAATCTCTTCCAACTTAATGTCTTCTGCAGATTTAGCCTTTTTCTTGGCACTACCAAGTTCATTTTTGGAAAACCTTGGACGACGACCTTGCATAATTGCATCAATTTGTTTCTTGCCAATAGTTTCATATTTAATTAATGCTTCTGCCATTGCATCTAGTTGCACTGAATTCTCTTTTAAAATTGTTTCTGCATGTTGATAATTGCGTGAAATAATCGCACGAATTTCATTATCAATTTCTGCGGCAGTAACTTCAGACACCTCTTTGTGCGAAGTTATGCTGCGCCCTAAAAACACCTCGCCCTCTTCTGAGCTGTAAGTTAATGGGCCCAACTTTTCTGACAACCCCCATTTGGTAACCATGTTACGGGCAATACTAGTGGCTTTTTCAATATCGTTCGCTGCTCCAGTAGTGATATTCTCTGGACCAAACTTAAGTGACTCCGCAATACGACCGCCAAATAAGCTTGCAATCTGGCTTTCGAGACGCAGTTTTGAATAATTATATCGGTCTTCTACCGGCAAGAACATTGTCACCCCAAGAGCGCGTCCTCGTGGAATGATACTAACCTTATAAACTGGATCATGTTCAGGCACTTTTAAACCAACAATGGTATGCCCAGCCTCGTGATAAGCGGTCACCCTCTTTTCTGCATCACTTATTACCATTGAACGTCGTTCGGCGCCCATTAGAATTTTATCTTTTGCTTTTTCAAAATCAATTACTTCAACCTGTTTTTTGTTAGAACGGGCTGCAAAAAGAGCTGCTTCGTTTACTAAGTTCGCTAAATCAGCACCGGAAAACCCTGGGGTACTCCGAGCAAAAATAGATGGATCGATATCTTTGGCAATTGGCACTTTACGCATGTGCACACGTAAAATCTGCTCGCGTCCACGAATATCTGGAAGAGGAACAACCACCTGCCTATCAAAGCGCCCTGGACGCAACAAAGCTGGGTCTAAAACATCAGGACGGTTAGTTGCAGCGATCACAATCACGCCTTCTTTACCAACAAAACCATCCATCTCAACCAATAATTGGTTTAATGTTTGCTCTCGCTCATCATGACCCCCACCAAGACCAGCTCCGCGATGGCGCCCCACTGCATCGATTTCATCAATAAAAATTATACAAGGCGCATGTTTTTTTGCGGTTTCAAATAAATCACGCACACGTGCTGCACCAACACCCACAAACATTTCAACAAAGTCTGAACCGGAAATAGAATAAAACGGTACTTTTGCTTCACCCGCAACCGCCTTGGCAAGCAAGGTTTTACCTGTACCAGGAGCTCCAAGTAACAACACCCCGCATGGAACTTTACCGCCAAGTTTCTGAAACCGCTTAGGATCTTTCAAAAAATCAACCAGTTCCTGAACATCTTCTTTTGCTTCTTCAACTCCAGCAACATCAGCAAATGTAATCTTTACTTGATCTTGGCTTAACAATCTAGCCCGGCTTTTCCCAAACGATAATGGCCCACCACGCCCACCGCCGCCTTGCATTTGGCGCATAAAAAACAGCCAGAAACCGATCAATAACAGCATAGGGAACCAATTAATAAAAATATGCATCAATAGGCTTTGCTGCTCCGGAGGATTACCTCGCACATCAATTCCCTTTGCCATCAAACGAGGTAGCAGACTTTGGTCATCAAGAGGCATATAAGTGGCGATTTTAGCGCCGTCATTTTTAACCGCATTGATATTACGCTCTTCAATGGTAACTCCTTTGATGTCCCCTTTTTCAACCGCCTGAATAAATTGTGAATAGGCCATACGTTCGGTACCAATTGTTTTGGGCCCGAAATTGCTAAAAATTGCCACTAAAATAACGGCTATTATTAACCACAAAAATAAATTTTTTAGAGCACTGTTCATATTTGTTCCTATTTTTTTGGAGCACCAAAATCCCTTGCCAACAAAAAGATCTCTTTCGATCTGGCACGCGAAGCATCAGGCTTTATTACTTTAACCTCACCAAAACTATGGCGCAAGTTTTTCACAAAGTTTTCGAATCCAGCCCCTTGGAAAATTTTGGTTAAAAACACCCCTCCGGGCTTTAAACCCTTTTGCGCAAAAGCCAGAGCTATCTCAACCAAATTTATTGACCGCGATTGATCAACAACGCTCAAACCGCTCAAATTAGGAGCCATGTCGGATAAAACCACATCGATTTTCTCCCCATTTAGACGCGCATGCAAATCTTTCACAACGTCATCTTGGGTAAAATCACCCTGAATAAAATCAACGCCTTTAATCGGCTGCATCGGCAAAATATCTAAAGCAAAAATCTTGCCTTTAGGAGCAACCAACTGCACCGCATACTCCGACCATCCACCTGGCGCCGCCCCTAAATCTACTACAAACATGTTAGGTTTTATAATTTTATAGCGCTCTTGAATCTCTGACAATTTATAAACAGAACGCGCACGAAATCCTTCTTGCTTTGCTTTCTTGACATAAATATCAGAAAAGTGCTCTTTTAGCCAACGGTTGCTGCTTTTAGATTTTTTCACAGTACTTGACTTAATACCCTTTATAAGTTACAAAACCGCGTTTGTATAAAATTCAGATTGCAAAATTATGCAACAAAGTGACAACAATTTCCACGTAATAAATGTTTTGTTTATAATCAGGAATTTATGAAAACAAAAGCAAAAAAGGTAGCGCCCTTAACACCTCAAGATATCAGAGAATTAAAAAGCAAAGTCCATCATTTAAAACCAGTGGTAATAATTGGAGATAAAGGACTAACTGCCGCGGTAATTCAAGAAATCGACAGAGCTTTGAATGATCATGAATTAATCAAAATCCGTGTTCACATAGAAGATCGCGAAGAGCTAAATAAAATCACTACTGAAATTTGCACCAAGACTAATGCCTCTTTAATTCAGGTGATAGGCCATATTGTTGCGGTTTATAGGAAAAATCCACAAAACGAAGAAGGCTAAACAAAACAATTATGCTCCGAAGGAGCATAATAATGGGTAGAATCTAAGGCAATCTCTTGAAATCCGGATTCTTTGAATACTCATCAAGAATGGTTTTAACCAGCTCATCAAGAACACTGCCCTTTATATCCGTATCAATCAAACCACCCTTTTCTTTGATAGCAGCCAACCGCTCCTCGAGATATTTTGTAACCGTACCAGATGGGAAAACAGTTGCAAGAACACGACGAGCCTCAGAAGGACCAATTTTACGATACAACTGATTTCGAACGTTGCTGTCTTCTGCTGTGGTATTAAATGCCCATAATTCTATTGGCCCTAAAGTAGAGGTTAATAGCTGGGTATTAATCCCCTCTTTGGTAGCAAATTGTGCCAAGAAAGTTGCTCCGCCTTCACGCGGACCATGAACCTGACTGCGCAGAGCATATTTAGCTGTTTTTGATAAACCAAAGATTTCCGCAGTCCGCTGCAATGCTTGCTCAGGACCTGCGTCCATAATAAAAATCGAGGTAGCAAATTCGATCATCACTGGATCAAAGTCTTCAACTGACTGAGAAATTAACGCCACCTGCACTTTCCACTTTCGACCTTCACGCATGTCGACAATAACTTGCTCACGCACAGCAGCTGTTTTAGAGGTACGATGAAATTCATCAAAAATAATCCGCTTTGGATCTTCGCGAATTTCCGAAATGCGCTTCTCGTGATAAGTTCGATAAGACGCAGGCATATCCGCCACATTTTCTTCGGTCAAATAAAAATGCCGAGCTAAAACATAACGCGCCAACATGTACATGACAGCAGTTTGACGACTAGCAGCATCACCACCACTTTTTGCAACTTCATCTAAATCCAATGAAACAATTCTTGCATCTCCTAGATCAAAACTGGTTGGTTGCGATAATACTGGATACTCACGCACCGCCGCTGAAATCATGCGGGAAAAAGCATTGATCAATGACTCTCCTGTGGGAGCGACAATTTTACCGTATAAATCCTCGACTGCCGGCGTACGACAAATTGCCGCCGCCTCAGATAAAAGCGGCATAGCATGCCGTTGAGCCAACGCAGCTTCATGTGTAAAACCAGCTAAAAACAACGCATCAGTTACTTCCCACCAGGTAGTATGCGCATCTTTAACAAAACCAATCTCAATCAAGATCCCATCAATAATTTCATCAATACCTGAGGTATACACTTCGGGATTACCATCATCAGCAGCTCTTTTATAAAGCTCATCAACAATCAACCCAGACATGTCAGGCACACCGTCGTAAGGTTTATCGCTTCCAATTGGCGTACTAAGAAGAGTAACAAAATTAACCAAAAAGCTGCGCTCTTGCGGTGTTGGATAACGACAACCAAGCTGAGTATCAAATGGATTAATTGAAAAATCTGGAGTCATTCGCATACGATGATAAGCCGCCATGTAACGCTTATCGTGTGGTAATGCTTCTTTGATTAATGAAATCAAACCGCTACTAGATGGACCAATATCAATGATAGAAATACGCGGCAAACGTTGAATTCCACCGGCCAAACACAAAGCTAAGTTAATAGCATTCGATAACACTGATTTACCAGAGCCAGGACGAGCATACAACAAATCAATCCAGGTGGTTTGCTCTCTTGAGCCTGGTTGATATGGCCACGGCTTGCCATCTGGAGAGCGGAACAATATTGCACCATGACGCCATGGGCTTGATGGCCGGAAAAATGGTAACATATATAAAACATCAGATAGTGGTGCTATTGATGCTGTAGCAATACTAGAACAGGATATGCCCATAGCTGATGATATAGCGCCTGCAAATGCGTCGCCTGATATTTCAGAAACATCACAAGAGCCCCAACCTTCAATTGCTTTTGCAAGTTGTGATGCCCTAGTGCGTAACAAGCGAATATCGTCTTCTGGCGCCCAAGTACAAGCAGCAACACGCAGCTTTACCACCGCATTATCTGTATGTAAATTTACGTATTTTAGCAAATTTACTGAATCGTTAATTAAGCGATTTTGCGCCGAAGTCCAACTTAACACCGAAGCTAACATTGACTTCAATCGCACCGATGCCAATCCATCGCTTTCAACCAAAAAAGAAATACGCCATGGAATGTGCATAGGTAAAATATGCAATAATAAGTCAGAAAAACGCTGCAAATCCTTAGGGAATAAGTCAATAAAAACACTCGAATAAATACGATTCCCAATATGCACGGTACGTAAATCTTTATTTACAACATCACGGGGAATTAATTGCCGCGCAAGTGATGGCCACATAATATCAGAAATATCACCCGTTATTTTTTTTGGCTCTTTAATGGTGATTCTGTCGCCAGGTAATGATGGTCTCCAGGCGCGGTCTGTAAAATCAGGGTCGACACTGCGACGCATTTCATAAACAGCCTCGTGGGCCTCAAGCACACCTAGATTAATACCCATAGCGCTCAGGTCGTTTTTTACTGACCGCACAAAAGAATCATGCACATCACGCAAATCTGGAATTACCGCCAATAAATTTTGTGTATTTCGAAATGGAGGGATTTTCTTTTGAACTGCTTCTTTTTGCCTTTCTTTGAGTGCGCGCTTATACTGTTCTGGCGTTAAAACACCTGGACGCGTCCAAAGCACAACATAAACTTCTTCTCGAGCACAATATTTTGCTAAATAGCTAACACGCTCATCGAACAAATCATCAAGGACCAAAGACAGACGCTCTGCTGTTTCTATTGCAGGCTCAAAAATGTGCGCTATCTCTTCCCCGACCTCATCACGGTTATAAGAAAAATAAACCTGCATAGAATGTCCATTTCGCGACATCGTGGTCTGCAAACTATGCATTAAACCTTCTTGAATACGATTAAACTCATCAACACCGATTAATGCCTTAACTCCATCGATTTTTAATACTGATATTAAAGAGCCATCATTACCAACCAAAACTGTTGGACTATCTGCCGTTTGAATTTCACAATATGACTCAGTAGTTTGCCCAAGAGAGCCACTTGCCCAAGCAATGAAGGTATCAACGGTATCAATTATAGCATCTGCAATGTTGGCCATTTTTTATTACCAGTCATCGATAATTCGAGCCTGCAATCTAAAATATTTTAGATTGTGGCGTCTCGCTTCCATAATAAACACTCAAAGCGGTAAAACCCATTACTTCTCAATTTCCCAGCTTGCCTAATTATACAAAAAAAGCGTGGGCAATATTATTCTGTTGCTAGCTCTTCAAGTGACTCTTGAGACCAAGCATCTACTTGCTTAGCAAATTTAGTGTTAGAAGGCAAAAGCCTGAGAGGCATTAATATTTCTTCCCAAATTTTTGTTCGATCTTTATCAGGAACGTCAATCAACATGCGCCCCAAAAGCGCTGGATCGCTCATTCCTTCTCCAAGCTGCTTTTCTACAACTTGTGAGCGCGATATTAAACCACGATAAATGCTCTGGGCGTCGATACGATAGCTAGTAGCATTAGCCGTAGCGCAAAACAAAACATGGCAAAATCCATTTAAATCGCCTTGGCTAATTTCTGGAAGATAAACCAAGACTCCACCGCCATAATCGCTTTTCCCAACAGCCTCAAGAAAAAAACATTGGGAACAAAAACAACAAGCTGTCACTAAATTAGACAGCTTGTTGTTATGATAATTACCATCTAGATTAACAACCTCTTGGTACTGCCTAGCCTGAAATCCGCAAAAATTGCAGGTATATTGATCACGCTCAAATACCTGATTGCTAAAAGTTTGGAACGCCGGGTCAGCTTTCCTTATAGAAAACAATCTCCACGATTCCGGCTTAGCACTCAATTTTGCTGGATACAAACCTGCCATGTTGTTTGGACTTAAAACTTGTCTACACCGCCAATAGCACCCTTCTTCGCAGCGGCACCAAAAATAGTTGCTCCACCAGTTGAAAGCACACTTGGTAAAAATATTAGAGCAACACCAACTAATAACATTGTAATACACGTTCCAAGCTGTACCTGTTGGGGGTTATCTTTGTGTTGCTTAAACTTGAATAAAGAGGCCACCGTAAGCCCGAATCCCGCCATATACGAACCTGCTGTTAACAACTTGACAACATTATCTAAAACCCCAATCACGTTGTCAGCAACAGCGCCCAGATCAGTAGAAGCAGCTGCTGCTACCGCATAAGTTACATAAAAGCTTAGTACACTTATTCCTACTGACATTGCAACTTTTATCGCCTTTTTACTATACATATTTTTCATCTCCTTAAAAAATTATATTAATTCACAACCGCTTTAAAAAACACTTTTTGTAAAAACACCTTGATTTTACTACAATAACAAAAAAATAGCACTTCTGCTAAGATATACCTAAACTACTACTTATAATATTTATAGTCGCCATTATATTAATGGCTAAAATTCCACCTATAATGTGAGCGATACCCTTACCTGCAGTTCCCTGCTGTGCTCCCTGATCAGTGGAATGACTGAGAATCACAAAGCCTTTAATAAAAGAAACATACCCCACTGCTTTAGCTATTATAAATATGCCCTCTTTAAGCGAACCAAATGGATCATCAATTGAAGCGGTATATTCAAGCAGTTGTGGACTGTCCCCACCCCATAAAGTCGAAACCGCAATATCAACAGTACTTGGAAAATATAATAACGCTGTTCCGATTGCAAGTCGCATCAAAGGCCCACCTAAAGTAGTAGTAGTAGTGGCACTTTGCGACTGGCCAATTTTTTTCAGTTCCTGTATTGCTGAATACATAAACCAAATCCCTAACACATAAGCAACTGATTTTGTTAATACAATGAAATGCTCTACATTACCCTTAACAGCCTTCATCATCGTATTAAAATCAACGGATGCTGCATTAGCCGCAGTTAGTGGCAATATAAAAAAAAACACCGTTATTAATAAGCGTACGCCAATAGATTTGATATTAAATATTCCCATTTTTTTATAAAAAACATTTTTCTTGAGAACTTTGTTTTTTCGTAACATCATGAACACACTGGTGTTAAAAACATCTCAAATTTTGATTGCCCGCTATTTTACAAATCAACCTTTTAGCAGTCGTTCACGCCATACTGAATATATGAACCATTGCTCATGATAACCAGTCCTTGTCTTGGCGAAATAACTTCTACCTTGCCATACCCTTCTAGACTATCACCAACTCGCAGGGTTACACTTTTACCATCAGTCGATTCAAGCCATACTCTTCCAGGCACAATAGCGCGCACATGGTAAATGGCTACGGGTTTATATGGTTTTTTTTGGGGTTTCGTTTTTGGGGTCTTTAGTCGCTGTATATCGTCTAATGCTTGCTGCATAGCAACCATCATTTGACTAACATTTTGATTAATATCAGAAATATCTTGTTGAGTTTTAACAATAGCTTCTCTCAATTTTGAAACCTGATCTCGATCATCTGATACAAGCTGCCCTAATTCGCTTATTTTTTGCTGTACCGTAGCTTGTATTTGCTCTATTTGATCACCGCTTAAGGATGGTGATGGCTGAGCAATTATTGGAGCTGGTGTTTGAATTGACGTCTGCTGCATATTGGATGCTTCTTGTGCTGCTATCGTTTTCTGCGCTGCCTGGCGTGTTTTTTTAGCACCAGAAAAACTAATAAATCCATATACAAGCAAAATAGCTAATATTACTACGACTGGAGGAACCAACCGACGCCAATTAATGTTTTTTATACTGAACCCTGAAGCTGGAATTTCTTCCAAGGAGCCAGAATCTGCTGGCTGTTGACCAACAACGTTCTCAGCAATGTTGTCAGAATCAGTAAATTGGTACTCAGCAGTCTCGGGTGAAATTGTTGTTTTATCATCCATATTATTACCTTATCAAAAATCTAAAAAAATCATAATTATAGTTACTTTTTACTAACTTTTCGGCACTGATAAATCAGACATTAATAACAAACCGATACTAGCTCCAGCATGTACTTTAATTGTTGGGGGCTTATTAATGGTTGGCGCCATCGCTGTACCAAATTGTTGTGCCATATTCCCTGCTGCAACCAGCATTTTATCTTTAATGTCTAATTTCGGAGTAGTAGAAAGAAACCCGGCAGCCGTCGCCGTAGTATCACCACCTGTGTTTTGAATTGCCTCACCTAACCCACTCATAAAAGAGGTTGCAAGCAATGTGCCATAACGCAACATGTAGTGGTTATCCACTTGGGATGCTAAAGCAGTTTGAGAAGTATTGGGATCTACAGCCACAGCGTTAATAGAAATACTGGTAGTTAGTTTAGGCACACTAAGCACACTAAATTGTAATAAAACTTTTTTATCCACTCTTTGAAAATTGCCGAGCAATTTAGAATCTTTTAGTGGTCCCTGAATAATGGTTGCCATCACCGGGGAATTTTCATCACTGTTTACTTCTGCATTTAGTATCGCAAAAATGATAGTTCCAGCTTTATAGATATCAACATTTTTCTGCATCATAGCAGCAGATCCACTGGATGAGGCTATACGCTCTTGAGCACTAGAAGATAAAGATACCGCCTCCCCCTGAACATATTGTTGCGATGGAATAGGGGCCCATGCAGCAAAAAGATCGTTGGCCTGCTGCATCATCAATGCTTGCTGTTGATTCATAAAATCATCAAGCTCTGGCGTAGTCATGTTCTGCAGTTGCTCTTCACTAAGCCTTCCTAATTTTTCTTGCTCCTTTGAAAAACCTAAAGCCACCGATACATTTTCTGAACTAGCCATGGGTAATTCATCGGTAATCAAACCAGCCTCTTTTAGCTCTTTAGAATCAAACCCGGCCTCTTTTAACGCTTCAATACTACAACCAAGACTTTTCAGCTTAGCCGTACTAATCTTGGCATTGCGTGATGCTTTCAAGCTTTCTACGCTACACGTACTAACCTCGGGCGCAACTACAGTTTCCGCCGCCATCGCTGTTACTTCAGCGCCCGCCCGCATTAAATCACCCTGGGTGTACCCTGCTGCCATTAATTCATCAGAGGAAAAGCCACCGTCCTTTAATGCTGCCGCACTAAACCCAGCATTCTTTAAATCTTCTGCGCCAAATCCAGCATCTTTTAACTCTTGGGCACCTAAACCAGTATCACGCAACTCACCTGCACTGAAACCAGAATTTTTTAACTCGACTGCACCAAATCCAGAGTTTTTTAATTCTTTTGCATCAAAACCGGCTTCTCTCAAATCTTTTGCATTAAATCCAGCCGCCTTTAAGTCCAAAGCACTAAACCCGGCGTCTTTCATCTTCTTAGAACTAAATCCAGCCGCCTTTAATTCTGCCGCAGTAAAACCCGCAGTTTTTAATATTGCAGCACTGCAACTCATTTTTTTCAATTCATCAGGGCTTATCCCCTTCCCACGAGCCCCTTGTAATTTTTGAATACTGCACTTACCGGTTGTTGACAAATTTTCCGAACCAAACCCAACCGCATTAATAGCTTCCTCACCAAATCCCGCAGCGCGCAAATCAACTGCACTAAATCCAGCATCTTTTAATGCACCAATAGGAACTCCTGAATTCATTAATTCTTTAGCGCTAAATCCAGCAGCCTTCAGTTCTTTAGCCCCAAATCCAGCAGATCTTAACTCTTGAGCATTAAACCCAATCGCTTTTAATTCTTGAGCACCAAACCCTGCTGAACGCAACTCCCCAGAAGTAAAACCGGCTGCTTTAAGCGATGCCAAACTACAACCTCGACACCGCAGCTCTGAAGAAACAACCCCCGCAACACGAGCTCTCGTTAAATCTTCAACACTACAACCAGCAACGGAAGTAGCGCCAGATTTTTCCGACAAATCGGAAGAAACCCCCACATCTAAATATGTGGTACGAACTACTGTTGGAATTGCAGCAGTTCTTTTTTTAGCCGCCTCCGCAGCCAATTCCAAATTTTGTTGTTCTTGTAATTTGGCATATTCCCTTGTTGGTTGTCCTAAACCAGGAATAGAAGTGATATCCGGGGCTTCTGTTACCTCTGATTGTAAACCAGCAGCTGGCTTCTGTGACCGCTTAAACTTAACATAAGAAACAACTAAGGTAACAATAACAATGACCATCAAAATAATAATCACTACTCTTGTTCTGGTATCAGAGAGAGATTGTTTTGCATTATTTAGTCTATCTTGAAGCGCCATATTCCAATCCTTCAATATTTAGCGTAAGAGTTTTATCTTTACCATACTGCAAAGCCAAAATCACTGGCGCTGGTTGCAGCTGATAAGCATGAGTACCATCAATACTACTCATAATTGATTGCCAACCAGGAGAAACTACTGTCAAACTAGTGCGCAAATAAAGCTTTTTGTCCACTAACCACGCCTGACAATCACCACCTCTAACCTTTAATTCTTTGCTTCCTTTTGGTGGTATCCCATTTAATACATCAAACAATACTGGATTTACCGCATCTGGTATTCCATTTTGAACAAAAACAGCATTAGGGCCAATCCCTGGAACACGTAAATCCACACGATAATCTACCGCTTCTTGCCCCGATATCAGCGTTATCATTATAGGGGTATTTAAATCCCGTAAAATTACCGCTAAATTGCTTCTCTTATAAAACGCTGCGGACTGCACTAACAAGGTGTTACCTTTATGATCCCACTGAATATTAAAAGAAGAAGGATCGCCAACGCTATATGCTGAAATTGGCCATGGCTGACCAGTAGCATCCACAAAAACCATAGAAGTAATATATCCTGCACCCAACCTAATTACTGGCGCTGTGGCTTGCGGTGATAAGTTAATCAACAATGATGTAGATGTTGGTTTTGGTGGAATACCTGGAGGAGTTGCGGCAGCCAACTGGCTTTCGGTGAACACCTCTCTCAGTTTTGCAATTTGATCCGGCGTCATGGGCAATAACTGATTCACAACATTGGAAAACGCTAGGTCATACCGATTTGGATTAGTTTGTGGCATATTCTGCGCATTTTTCATATTCTCAGCGATATTGACCACACCATTACCCTGAGCAAATGAAGATGGAGCATTAACAACCCCAGCAGCCGGCGCTTGGATCTGCGCGGTGGCGGTGCCAGCCTGATTAGACTTAGACAACGAAGACAAATCAGCTGGGGCTGTTGAAGCAGAAACACTGCCTCCGGATACCTTCGACAGAAGTTCCTGTAATTGCAACATTTTCTGTTGGTCTTCTACTTGTTCTTTTGCTTGGTTCAGCTTATCTTTTTCGGTAAGCGCGGCAGCAAACGAGCCTTGATACAAGACCAGTAATAACAACATCGCTGATGTAGTAAAAATTTTCATATTATCTAACGTTATGGGGTTCCAACTGAAGAAATAAAGCTCACTATAGCTACGCCTTTTGGCATATCAACAGTCGGCACTCGACTAATAATTAAAGTTACCACCATTGGCTGTTGTGTTTGCTCATTTGGACTTTGATAAGTAACCAAAAGGGGCATTTGTACTTTCCAAGAATACCTGCCGTCAATTACAGCTTGATCCAAAATAACCGGCGTACCAGTCGCCACTGCTGACACCACTAGCTTCTTAGCTATAACCATTTCAAGTGTTCTAGCAGTACGCAGCGCTTCCTCATAATATTTCCAACCATTTGGAGTAAACTGATTTTGTAACTGCTGCATCGCATCACGATAATTCACAAAATTATAAGTGTAGGCAGCAATAACAGCTCGGTGAGACCATTGCAATAACTCTCCCGGTGTTAAAATAGGTTCTGACAGAGGAAAAAGCGGCATGATCCTGCCATCGACTGTAGTAGCAAAATATCTTGGTTCTGGTCGATTGGCAATTTGATAGAATACAACCCCAACTAAAACCACAATTACGAGCAACAAAACCATCAAAGCCCCAACCAATCTTCGATAGTTATCGCGGTAAAAATTATTGCGTAATCGCACTAGCTCAACAGCATCGTCCACCATGGCTTATCCCTTTATTAATTCTTCAACCAAGTCAATTTGTATGCTAACCCAACTACCAGGAAAAATCTACCCAAGTATACGAAAATTAATTACCACACAGTCAGTTAGAAACAATTTATTATTCTTAGCCACGGACATATTTCTCGCACCAGCATACATGAAGCTTGCATCAATTTTTAAATTCCACAAATACTGAACTACCCTATGAGCGCGCTCAGCAGCCATAGCTTTATTAAGATCATCATTGCGGCTATTTTCAGTAAATCCTGTAACAGAAATCACAGATTTTTCATAATATTTTGTTAATCCAAATATTAGGTCTAAAACCTTATACGCCTCGTCAGTAAAATTTGCTGAGTTATTATTAAACATGGTTTTATTTGGTAAAACCAAAACAACTGAATCATTATCTTGAATAACACGAACATTATGCGCAATTAAGCGCTTATCCAATAAACTAATTTGTGCCTGAGGAGAGGTTTGTAATGTCGATTTGGCTTGATAAACAGTTTTGGTAGAGCACCCAAATAAAAACACAAAAAAACCAATAAAAACAATATGTTTTAGCGTTTTCATAACAAAAAATCCTAATAATTAATTAACTACTTGCAGCTTCCTCGGAGACATCTTTATTTTTTAACACAATGCTTGCAATCAAAGAATCTACAACATCCACTAACTCATTAGACCCGGAAGCCTTTTCTACTACCGGAGGATAATTTGTTGCTGCTTGCATATCTTTAATTAAATCTGAAGCAATGCCTCGCGTATCACGTCTGGCCTTACCTAAAATATGTTCAATACGAGTGATGCTGTCTCTTGTCGAATTTTTAACCAGTAATGGTTGACTAAATTGTTCGATATTATCTGCCAAAACAATATTTTTTAGATAATCAGAGAGTTGTAATACGGCAAATATGTCAATTTGCCCGGCTGGCAACTCTGTAATATCTTCAACAACAGCTGCTGGCTCAAGCAACTTCTCACGGTATTCCAATAAAGCTGAAATTCCTTTCTCTAAAGGCATATCTTCTGGTTGCTCAACAAACAACTTGGCAATATTTTTAGCATCATCTTCGGGCAATTCAATATCAGAAAAAACCCCCGTACCACCCTGTAAAATCTTTTTAAAACTCTCAAAACCAGTAACTAAACTACGCAAAATTGCATCTGCGGGAGCATCTACTTTAACAAACTGATTCAAACGCAGCTCTTTAACCGGCCTGGGGTTTGCAAAAAATGTCTTTGCGCGAACAATGCGTGATTTAAAGAAAATGTGGTATTCACCTGGTGCTTGCTCTTTTAAATCAAGCAGATCAATACGTGCGCGCTTTTCTATTTGCGCACTTCTTGAATCAGCATATCTGCCAGACAAGCTTTGCGCATCAGCCTGAAACCCACTAGCATGCGCAACATATGATTCACCCGCAGTTTTTAAGAAGAACTCCCAAGTTTCCGCGGGATCCTCCAGCTTCATACAGATTTTAATATTGGTATTAGCCCCTATAGAAGCCGCCTCTTCTTTGGACGCCTTTTGAAAAGCTGGCAAGTCCTGGCCGGCAAATATGACCGAAAAACCCAGCGAGCGCGCCTGTGCCGGAACCACGGCAAAACCAGGAACCGCATAATAGCCATACTCATCTAAAATACACAAAAATGGGGAACGAGCATTAGTAGGTTTGCGTTCAATTACCTTACTATACATACCCTCAACTTCATCACCCAAACCAGATGCCATCATGGTTTTTAAGGATGCAATAATAATCTTGCCTAAGTTGGCTAACTCATCTGGGGACTTTTCTAATGCAGGCAATAATACAACTAAAATACGCCGATTTAACACCACATCACGCAAGTCAACTTCGGGCAAATTGGTACGGATAATATGCCCATAAGTATCCGCCAAGGAAGAAAAAACCCTTGTCAACTGCATGGTAATATAACCATGTTGTTCATACACTTGCGAGCTCTGCTTACCTTTTTTCTCCTTGATATAACCAGGTAAATTGTTCAAATAGTTGATCATTGGCTCTAACACTACGCTTGGAAATTCTGCCAAACTTACCGATTCTTGATTTTCACGAACCAAAATCTTGTCCGCCATCTCTTCAAGTTTTTCTAACCCGAAATAATTACGGATAGTGTTAGCGTCTAATAAAATATATCCAGCATCTCGCGACGCAACTAAAACGCGCATTAGCGCCTCAACGAAGGCAATTGCGCGACCTTTCCACATGTCGCCGCCGCCTTTCTCCCCACCCGAATCCATGAGGCCTGTAATCAAATTTGACAACATGCTTGAAGAACCGGTGGAAAAAGGATTCATGGTGTTCGAAAGACGTTTTTCCTGTGGTCCCATAATGTCGCGGGCACCGGTCATGAAATTGATTAACAACAAGTCGTCTTCACGCCCCATAGAACGTACTAAAGAAAAAACTTTGGCAAATAGAGAATTGTCACCTTTACCATCGACATAAATAAAACCACTTCCTTGGAGTAAGGCGTTATACGCAATTGAAACTAGCGCTTCGGTTTTACCGCTACCAGTCGAACCAAAAATTAAAGCATGGGTTCGCATATCATCATCGGTAAACCACAACTCATCATTGGTTTTACGATCGTTACCAAAAAAATAAATTCCATTGGCCATACCCGGTTTGTTACTACCCGCTTTCGGGCTATTGTAATCCAAACATTTAGCATGTTTCGGCATGCGAAAAGGCAAAGAGTAATGGTGAGACTTGGAAATAACAAGCAAGCAGATGCCAATTAAAAAGGCGACATCGCTAACTTCCGGAATCATAAAACTTAGCACTCCGAGCATCAACAGCAGCACAGCAACATTGGAAGGATTTTTTAGAAAATCGGAGATGCGTTGGCCCACGGTGCGCGTATCGCGTAATAGCGAACTTGCTACCTGTTCTTGATCTGCTTCTATCCCTCGTTGTTGAACTGGCATTTGGCTACTCTTCGTCTGGCTTATAAATCATTTCACTAACAGCTAACTCTAAACCATTTACTGCTTCTTCGACCATCGGCACCATCAAAGGCAATCCTATCTTTTTCTCTGCTAACCAATGAGCAAAAGCCCCGCTAATTTCAGCAACCGCTGTTGGTCGACCAACACTGTTGAGCATATACCACATACGCCTGTCCATTGGTTTCAACCAAATAAATTCCGAACTAGCAAGCACACCTGTTGCACGCGCACCCACCAACATAGACGCTAACATTGTAGTAATATAGCCATGCAAGCTCATTATCTTAGAAACGTTTTTCGCGTTCATATGCTTATGCATTAGCTCTTCAACACCCTCTATATTCAACTTACCGCTAGCAGCTGAAGCGGAAAACTGATCTAGTAAATGCTCCGCATTTTTTTTATCACCTTCAATCCGTGCAGCAAAAACAGCAAACAAAGCTTTAAGATGAGGCGGCAAGCTTTCAGCCCCATACCATTTTGGCCCAAGCTGCAGCGATAAGAGGCGATATGCTGCCCCACGCCGCAAAACAACAATATATTTACCATCCTTTTTTTCCACATCGAGTAGATCGTGTTTTTTACAGAAAGCCATCGGTGACAATGCCATAGCCCATGGCTCTTTGTCTAATTTCTCATTAACCAAATCCAGATCCAAAACCGGCTTAATTTGCGGCCAATTTTCTTGCTCCAATTTCTTAAGTGTTTGCGTGGTAAAAATATGATGAAAGTTGTGTGAGGCTCCGCCAAAATAAAGCAATGCGGCTGCGCCAAACAGAAGTAACGTAAACGGGTATTTAGTATATTCGCCGACCATGGCGCTTACTTTGGTTAATACGGAAAAATTAATCCCTACACCGTTAATGTTGTGCTGAATAAAAAAGGCTATTTTATCTATTTGAAATTGTGGCTGGGGAAGACCAAAAAACTGCATAAGTTTTGCCCACAGATCAAGCAAGAAACCAACTGCTGTGATTTCATAAAAACGAACATGGAAAACTACAGATACTATATATTCTCTGCCAAAATACCACGCAAGATAAGTGCCACCAATTAAAAACCCTACTACCCATAGGAAGTCTAATGAAGTATCTTGTCCTGATTGTTGTTGCTGCTCCGGCATACCTTTCGCCACTTAATTGTTTAATTTCAATAAGAATCGATTATACAGGAGGCTCCTCATCCAATAAAATCAACTCATTGTCATGTATCGCGTAATGCTTTTTATTAGCATGAACAAATTCAACAATATTTTCTAATTTAACTGAATTTTCTTTCAAAACAAACAATTGATGCCCATAAGCATCTACTGGAGCTGCTTCTGCATCATAAAAATCTTCATCTTTAACGTTAACAACAGCATAACCATTATGCTCGACACCTGCGGTTTTAGACCGAATAAATTCTTGCGCATGACTCTCGTCTTTATATGCTGGCCTAGAAACACTATGCTCCGTTAAAGTTTTGATAGTCCGATACCAACTATATAAGTCGGTATCATTAGCCTGGTATAACAAAATAAAAACCTGTGACCAACCCGGCGAAACCGCTCTTCGATCAGAGGTTTTATTAACAACAAACTCACTGCCAAGGCCTTGCCCTTTATAGCGCACCAATTTTCCAAGTTCGTCACACAACAGACGCAACTTAGCAGCTTCCACCTTTAAAAAAACCGAATGCTCCCAATCACCCTCGGCAAGCACTCCATCAATTACTTTCTTTGTTCTGCTGACAATTTCATCCGGGGTTAGTAGTTCTTTCTCTGGCATAGTCACCATTCCTAATTTGCCTTGCCACCTGGTTCAAGGCCTCTTTCAACCATGCTATTTTCATTTTTTTCTTCAGCTCGCGAATCAAACCGCTGCGTTAACATTAGCGCTTGCTGACACAATTGTCTTACCTCGCTGATTGCACTCGTAAGTTTTACATTAATCTTCTCTAGATTTGCAGTAGAACTCAAAACATCCTGCTCTTGGTTAAGGGCTGTGTTGCCACCTAGGCTATTTGCCGCTTTCTTTTTAACTTCAATAATTTTAGCTAACTGGTCGCTAAATTTGCATAAGCTATCAGAAATGTTGTCGCAGCACTCCAGTAATTCTTGTAAATCACAACTTTCTTGCTCTGTTTTTATATTTTCTGACATTTTTAATCGTACAATAATTCATCGAATGGTACTTGGTCTGATTTAGGTGATGCCCCTATTATTCCTAAAATCACATCATAAATATACATTAAACGTAAGGTATCGGGTGTAATATCATCGAATTGTACCTGAACTCCTAAAAGAGATTTCTCTGCTTCAATAAAAGTGGCTCCAATTCCATATCCTAAGCACAATGAGCACATCTTATCAGCACGCTGTGCGATCGCTGGCAATAGTCCTGTTTCCGCAAAAGCTTCTTCGCAAGAAATCGATTTACCACAAAATGTAAACTTTGCATTTGTCGTTTTTACAAGATTACAAAGAGCTCTTGTTAGGTCCATAACTTGGATTCTTAATAATTGTCAATTTTCCCACCAAGGAATAGCCATTTTCCTCGGCCCTGCAAGCACGCCTTTAAATAGGCGTAAAAAAACCTCCACACTATAGCCATAACGATTTAATACTGTAAAAAACATCATTATTATCATAGCAACTACCAACGTCCATACCCGAATATGAATTAGAAACAATACGACTGGGAAGGCTGCTTTGGCATCGATAAAAAAAAACTTGGCTGGTCGGGCTGAGTCACGCCAGTGGGCGCTCTCTGTCGGCTGAGGCATCATATCGTATCCCTTCCTCCTATTGAATTTTTAGTCTAAATCCCGTTTCTTTGGCGATTCTATCATCAAATCAACTTATGGTAAAATATTTAATAAAACCCAACTAATTAGCTTGACAATAATCCACCATTCTTGCTTCAATACCACCTAAATATTACGCGCTAACATTAGAAGATAATCGGTTATGAAAACCAACAAAAAATTTTTAGCAGCCATCCCATTGTTAGTCCAACTCATTGGCTGTGCTACCGAATCAAAAATTGACATCATCAGCAACGATAAAGACTTGCGTACAGCAGATGTAAAGTTAGCTGCGACTGCTGATTCAGTAAGCAAATCCTTGAAAGAACTTGCTGAAATTGATCGAGCGATCCACCCTCACGCCAAACTACCATGCCCTATTGAACCCGATATGGTTGGAATGGGACAGCTAGGCTCAATAGATTGGAGCGGACCAGTTGGGCCTCTGGTAAAGAAAATCGCCGAAGCAACAAACTATAAACTTAAAGTTCTTGGCACACCGCCTGCAATTCCAGCCCTGGTGTCGATTACAGCAAAAGACACCCCTCTTGCAGATATTTTGCGTGATGCTGGTTTTCAATGTGGTGGTAAAGCTAATATTGTGATTTATCCAGCAAGTAAAATTATCGAATTACGCTACATAAAACCATAAAATCACTAAAGAGCCTAATGAAAGGACGATTAATAATCTTAGTACTGCTTGTTGCGACTTTACAAGCCGGGTGCTCAAACTCGACAAAAACTCCTGTAGAACTAAGTCGCATTGAAGCACTAAAATCGCCAACCGCTCTTAAAATCAGTGAAATTCGTCTTTCCGGACTAATACAAACTGCTCAGGGGCTTGGGGCACAAGCCGGGCTCGCCTGGCGCTCACGACAATTAAATGTGATGCTTAATTCTCAAAAACGAAACCTTGATAATATTTTCAATTTCAATTACTTAATCTTAAACCAAAACGTATTACCCCCAGTGCTTGTTGAGGGTAGAAACACCTTGAATTTAGCAGATGAATTTACGATTCGTGCCTCAGACCACGACTACCAAATTGTACAACCACCTCGTTTTGTCACCGCCCCACCAAACTGGCGTGATTATATTTGGATGGGTTATAAAAAGCCTGAAACACCAAACCACACTCTTTTGCCACAAAACAATACCGAACGCAAGGCGTGGAATGAATACATCCAAATCGGCTGGAATGATGGGGTCAATCAGGCTAATCAGATTTTCTCTGCTAATTTAGCAAGATTACAACGCGACTATGAAGGGATGATTTTATATCGCAAGTTATTAGCACAAAACATGCTCACTCCACCATACGTATCCCAAGCCGACCTAGGAATTACTGGGGGTGGCAACGATATGCGCATTAATGACAGAGTGCTACGTATCACGGCAATACCTCAATTACAAGCCAATGCCAAAAATTGGCGCCCCGTAATATCGAAACATAAACAAAATCAAAACCCTATATTCACCCCACAAACCAAGACCGGAAAAGATAAAATAAAATAAAAATTATGACTCAGCCAGCAGCTCAACCAGACTATCAATTTCAAAATGAACCACTGCGTTTCGGCGCGGATAATCTTGATCCATTGTTAGCTCACTGCAGTAAAATAGCAGCGTCGGACATTACTTTTCAAACGGCAGAGCCCGTGGTTGTCGAAGTTCGTGGACATATTTACAAAATCACCAAGCACAAACTGTCAACCCCAGAGGTTGGTGACATCTTAAATGCACTTTATGGCCCAAATGGCACTACACAAATTTTATCCGGCCATGATATCGACACTCACTATGAATTTCGCCCTACTCGCACCGAACGTTATCGCTTCCGTGTTAATGGGACAGGTTGCCAGGTTGAGGGACACCATGGTATTCAACTAACACTGCGGACCATACCGTCCGAACCTCCAAAATTATCTCAACTTAATCTACAACAAGAGATCATAGATGCCATTGCCCCACGTGAAGGGGTGGTTTACGTAACTGGCGCTACCGGTTCCGGAAAATCGACTTTGCTTGCTTCGATTATTCGCGAAATTGCCGAAGACCCGAATTGTAATCGTAAAATTTTGACCTATGAAGCACCGATTGAATTTGTATTCGATGATGTCGAAAAACCGACAGCAATCGTAAGTCAATCGGAAATACCAAGGCATTTACCTACGTTTGCCGATGGCGTACGCAATGCTCTACGACGCAAACCACGATTGATTTTAGTTGGTGAAGCACGAGATCCAGAAACAATTTCGGCAGTAATTGAGGCGGCTTTAACTGGACACCCGGTTTACACAACCTTACACACCACCGGCGTACCTGAAACCATTAGACGCTTGGTTGGAACTTTTCCAGCAGAAGAACGCAGCGGACGAACAATCGATATTATTGAAACCTTAAGATTAATTATCTGTCAAAAACTAGTTCCAACTGTTGATGGCAAACAAGTAGCTTTGCGGGAATTCTTGGTGTTTACAGAAGAAGTGCGGGATATTTTGTTGGAATCAGACCCAAATCAAGTGACCGCAGTCACTAGACGCTTAATGAATGAACGAGGCCAAAGCATGTTAATTGATGCTCAGAAGAAATTCGAGGCTGGGATCATTCCAGAGCGCGAATTTAAAGTGATAGCTGCTTCGGCAAAACATGCCATAAAGTAAAACTTCTTTCTTTTGAGTTATTTTGCTAACGCCCCTCCTCCGCCTTGTTTTGGTTCTGACGACGAACCTGCGGTTGCAGGCTTCCCTCCACTTGCCGGTTTTTCTTCACCAGACTCTACTTGTACAGGCTCTCCGCCAGTTTTCTTTTCTCCAAAAGCACCACCACCACTAAGGCCGGCCTTAACCGCTCCCTGTTCTTTCAGCCCGCCAATACCAGCCTGAGCAAGTTCTGTAGCTCCTGTTTTGACAGCTTGTAACTGCGCCTCCTCTGCACCAGCTCCAGGTGCTCTTATTGACATAACACTCATTACCTCAGTGTAAAGCAAATGAATTAGAGAAAAACACATATTAACAATTGAGATCATGGTGAACGTATATAAAATCATAAAAGCTATTATCTTAACAAAGTACACAATAGTGTACGGTATACTATCCCATCCTCCCTTCCAACCAAATGTAACTCCTTCCACCTGGGCAATATTATTGTAGATATGAGCAAACCCAATATTCAAAATAGAAATGCCGACATATGCTAATGACATCCCAACAATAAGCCCAATAATCATTAAGACCGGACGAAAGAAAATTCCAACAAGTTGCATGACAAACAGGTCCGCTTCGCGAGACAACAATGGATGTTCTTGAGACGCTGCCCCCCACACCATCAAAAAGCAGATAATTGGCGCAGCTGCCATCAAGACAAGTACCGAAATAAACCAACTCATTACTCCAAAAAGGAATAACAGATATGGTATTAGTGGTATGTAAAGAGCTAGGGTTATACCTGTAACAAAAATTGGAGTAATAACTGCCATTCCTAGAGGCATCCAAGCATACACGACTGTTTGAGCTAGACTTTGTAACTTGTCACTCAGCTTCGTAATTGCATCAATTGCGCTCTGAACCGATATTCCAATAGTCATCATAGGGATAGCAGAGAGAGCGGCCCCTATTATATTTGCAAGTATGCCTACGGTTGATGCTGTAACAGAAGCCACCGAAACTGTAACGAAAAAAATCTGCATTTGAAACAAGTATTTAGCCGACTGCAACATCATATCATTACCAAGCATTTGCAGCTTTAAGATAGGATCTAGAGACCTCTCAACAACCATTAATTCATTCCAACTACCAAGGACTCGTAACATATCTGAAGCTAAAAATAAAGGTGGGGCCGCTGCTAACGCTGGGATGGCAGCAATAGCCCCTACTGTAGAAACAGCAAGCCCAACCACCAATCCCACAATCACGCCAAGACCAGCCTGAGAAGTACCAGCCAACATACCCAGCAATGGAGCAACAGTTGCAAATATACCTCCAGCACCGATTGTTAAACTAGTATAAGCAGTAGCCTCTAGCCACCCAGCAACATTCATAATACCAGATTTATCAGAACCAAATCCGGCTAGAAAATTAGTGAACACCGTCATATCTTCTGGTGCAAATCCCTCCTCAGCACTTTTAGTCGCAAGACGTGTGTATTTCTCATCAAATAACTGAATATTCGTACCAGCAAGATTAGATTCACCATATAATTTGGCATACGGAGCAGCAAGATGGATCCATCTTAAAGCATTCCGTAATTTATCATTACAGACGGGTTTAAGCGCATTAAGTGTGTTATATAACTGTTCATTGGATTTGAATGAAAAATAAGCCCCATATGCCAGGCTACTAGTCCTATTTAGCCGAGCAGAAGCTTCATCAATAATCTTGAAATTACTACTACTTTTCGCAGCTTGTAACCGATACAATGTGTATTCTTTGGTTACTAAAGATGAGATGTTTTTTAACAAATAATAATACCCTCCAGCCGCAAGCCATCCTTTTTTCCTCGCCGCCTCAATATTTGCTTCTTGCTTTTTCTGGATATCTAAAACTGATAAAGTTGTTTGTGCGCCCTCCAAAGCAACTTGATACTGCAACGCTGCTTGTAACATTTCGGTCGCCCCATACGGCCAATTTTTAACTGGAATAGAAGTGGCACCTGCCAAAGATGAAGCCTCCAAATTATCCAAATCAATATACTTCGCTGGTTCCACCAAAGCATCATCTTTGATAAATGTAATCGGCTTACCATCTTTTTCATATAATATGAATTTTTCGGGTTTGGGCTCCTGTAATTTCGAACTATTTTCTCTTTCATTAAGAGCATTTTCTACCAACTTACCAGCCACGGGCTCAAGGGTTGTAATCATTTTTGTTAGCCCGGATTCTTTCGCAGTAGTGTATTTTAGTTTCTTTTCCGCATCTTCATCTGAGGGTAAATCAACAGTATAGTTAACTACACCACAGATCCCAGTAAGAATAGATGGGGTATTTTCTGAAATATTTGCTTCTTTGTCGAAGCCATGATCATATTTCCAGCCCTTCTTAGAGTTAGGGTTATCGCTAATTAAAGGAAATACATATGCTTTACCACTTATATTACTGTACTCATTAGCTGTAATTTCGACCTCTGATCTAGTTACGCTACTATTTAAACGAGCCATATCATCATCCCATTTCTTCTGCTTTCCCCAGGTAAAAGGATTCAGCGTAGGCTTCGGTGGTCTAACCGGATATTTCTGCTTGTAGTCAGCAAGCGCGGCTTTGGCTTTAATATTTATTGCCTCTTGTTTCTTATTTAATGCTTCAATTACAACTTTGGAACAAGATAAGGATCGCAAAACATCCGCCGACCCAACACTGGTCACAGAATTACTACTGTCGACAACAGTGACTCCTGTCAATATATCGTAATTAATCAATGAGTAATCAGGTATACGGGGCGGTTTCTGATATGATATTCCACCACCCTTTAAATAGTCCAAAGCGGCACCCCAAGTCGAGTCAGCAAGTCCGACTCCCTGTATCACCACCCACATCACAAGGCCATTAAGCAAAGAATATCCACTTGTTTGTGGAATAAGCATAATAATTGCCAATCCAGTACGTGCTGCAGTCCATACAGTTGTAGCTTTACCAATGGTTGATCCATCCATGGTAGTTTCAGTAACTATTTTAAAAATGGTATAGCCTAAAAACACACCTGCGACGGCAAGAACCCCTGCATTAAACATGGCAAAAACTGTGCCAATAATATTAATTCCCCTGCCTGAAAACTGTGTCACTACGGGCATATCACCAAACAAATCAGCCAAAAACCTTACTGATACATCGGCAGTTGGTGGGGTAAAAGACAATTTTTGGATAATATCTCCTACATTACCCCCTACATCATCGGCCGCCAAACCAATACATGGAAATAAAATCAAAACTAACATCCATATTAATTTCTCATATTTGCTCATTATTTTCCCCTCGGCAAAATAAAGTTCAACCAATCTTGAAAACCACAACCAAGCTTTTTTTTCTGCATTTGCATGTACCAGAAATGTTCTAGATATGCAGTAAGAAACAACAAGCACGCTAATATCAAATCAAAAAATGCGGCAAAAAAATATGCATTTACTAACAAGTATATTAGGTAGATAAATAAGACAAGAGCAAACGCCCCGTAGACTAATGCTGAATATAAAAAGGCTTTCTTTCTGTTAAGCAACTGTGCTTCAGTCATGCCCAAACGTGCAACAGCCTCTTCGTAAGTTTCGTGGCGTATTGCTTCAGGTTTACTATAAGAAATTAGTCTGCGAAACAGACCTATTGTAGTTTTAGTATTGGTGACAACCTCATCGTAAGACATCCATTTTTTTACATCAACAAACGATTTAAAAAGTTTTTTTATTGGCCCTCTTTTTTTGATCACTATTTCTTGTTTTTTGGCTGCTACTTGTTCGACCTTAACTTGTTTTTCTTCAGGCATAAATTCTCCCTTACAAATCTTCTACCTATTCCAAAATACTTAAACAATAAAGACAAATACACCGCTTAACATTCAACAAGTTAAGCATCCCATGAGCACTAAAACTTTAAAACTTTACGTTTCTTAATCTTTCCTTAATGTTGACATTTTAACACATAAATTTTTACTTGAAACTGATTTTTAACATAAAAAAACCAATCATGCGCGCCCTCACAAACAATAAGTCTCATTTAACTAATCTATTGCCTCTTTCTCTAACTATGCTAATTTAGCGATTATGACTTCAATGCTAAGCCCATTAAAAGCAATTATTGTACTATTTTTATTATACAGCTCGCTGGTTTTTGGTAAAGATTATAGCAACTCAAATGACCCGCAAATATTAATCATCTCCCCGCAAATTGCCTTACCCATAGGTGTAAAAATTTGGTTCAATGAAAGCGGTGGTAGTGTAGATGGACTTACTGCTTGGAATGATGGGGAGGATTTTGCTTCTTTGGGAATTGGGCATTTCGTCTGGCTCCCATACTCACAAAAAAACAAAAATCGCGCATCATTTAACAGCGGATTCCCCAAATTGGTCCGTTATATCGAAAAAAAAGGGGGTAAAGCGCCATTGTGGCTACGCGGCGCCATTTATTGCCCTTGGAGCACTCGCCAAGAATTTTTACAAGCCCAGAATTCACCACGAATGGCGGAGTTACGCTTGTTTTTACAAAAAACCATTCCAATACAAGCCGAGTGCATGGTTAAACACCTTGAAGAAATACTACCTGAGCTATTAGCAAGCGCGCCGCCAGAAGACCGACAATTTATTTATCATAAATTTCATACGCTTGCACGCACGCCGGCTGGCATCTATGCGTTAGTTGATTATCTTAATTTCAAGGGCGCTGGCATAAGCTCTTCACTACAAAATTATAAACATGGCAGCGGCCTCCTGCATGTCCTCAAAGGAATGAAATTTGCTCCACCCAACTCAACGCCATTACAAGCCTATGTTTGGTCAGCAAAAAACGCTCTGATTCGACGCGTAGAACGGGCATCGCCATCATCACACCATGAACGCTGGCTAGGCGGGTGGTTTAATAGATTAAATACCTATCTCGAAGGGGATTATTTAGGAACAACACAATTGGCTATTAATTAGATCTACCTCAAAAAGCCAAACCCATTTGTTTGACTCAATAAAACATAAAAATCGCAACCACATTAAAGACAACAAAATGGGCGATACTGGACTCGAACCAGCGACCCCTGCTATGTGAAAGCAGTGCTCTACCATCTGAGCTAATCGCCCACAAAAACCTCTCCTCAGCAAAAACTTTTTCCCGATAGCAAGCTTTAGCTTGCGCACAAAGCTCGCGCGGTTTCTACAACTCAACGCAGACTAAAGCCTAACAACTACCAACATCCCACAAATACTTTTCTAGAAACGCAATAGTAGTTTATAATCTGCCCTCTTGTCTAGAGTTATAAGGTACTCATATGATCGTTCGCACTCGCTTTGCACCCAGTCCAACTGGCAATCTTCACTTGGGTAGTATTCGTACCGCCCTTTATTGCTGGCTCTATGCCCGCAACCGCGGTGGCGAATTTATCCTGCGAATTGAAGACACTGACCAAGAGCGATCAACCCAAGAAGCAATCCAATTAATTTTCGACAGCATGAGCTGGCTCGGCTTAGACTACGATGCGGGACCATTTTATCAAACTAAACGCATTGATCATTATCGTAAAATAGCAGAAAACCTGGTCGAAACTGGCCTAGCCTACCGATGCTACTGTTCTAAAGAAAGATTAAACGAATTACGAGAAAAACAGTTTGCCAACAAAGAAAAACCCAGGTACGACGGCCATTGTCGCCACAAAAACTTACCTGCCAACGCAGACCAACCATTCGTTATCCGTTTTAGGAACCCCCAAGAAGGTTCGATTGAATTCGAAGACCAAATATTGGGGCCTTTGAGCTTCCAAAACAGCGAACTTGACGATTTAATAATTATCCGCTCCGACGGCTATCCAACTTATAATTTTTGTGTCGTTGTTGACGATATGGACATGAAAATCACTCATGTCATTCGCGGCACTGACCATATAAATAATACTCCACGACAAATCAACATTTTCCGCGCTTTTAATGCCACACCACCCACATACACACACGTCCCGATGATTTTAGGTAACGACGGCAAGCTATTATCCAAACGCCACGGGGCAGCAAGCGTATTACAATATCGTGACGAGGGATTTTTACCTGAAGCAGTATTAAATTATTTAGTACGCCTTGGCTGGTCACATGGAGACCAAGAGATTTTTTCACGCGATGAAATGATCAAACTATTTGATATTAAAGACATAAATAAAGCCGCTGCAGCATTTAATCCTGAAAAACTACTTTGGATTAACCGCCATTATATTAAAACCTTAGACCCACAAATGATTGCACCTCATTTGGCCTTGCAACTACAAGAACTAAAAATAAATTACAGCGATGGCCCAACACTGAGCGAAATAATTGTTGCACTGAGAGAACGCGCAGAAACCCTGCAAGAGATGGCAGCAAAAAGTCGTTGTTTTTATGAGGATTTCGATGATTATGCAGAAGATGCCAAACAACATCTAAAAACAGAAACAATCCCTTTCTTACAAGCTCTGCGCCATCGTCTTGATATTTTAACTGCCTGGACTGATGAAAATTTACATCAAGTAATTGAAGATATCGCCAAACAATTCGAACTTAAACTTGGCAAGGTTGCCCAGCCGGTTCGAGTTGCAGTCACAGGAACAACGGTATCCCCTCCCCTCAACACGACACTTAGGCTTTTAGGAAAACGACGCGCTTTGGAAAGAATTGATAAGGCTTTGTTTTATATTACCAAAACCAGTTGAAATGATTGCTTATTACCCCAATAATTAATAAACTAAATTTTTAAACAGGACAGCACTTTTATATGAAGAATAACAAAACCTTAACCTGCTCATTTTGTGGCAAGCACCAAGACGAAGTAAAAAAATTAGTGGCCGGCACATCCGCCCATATATGCGATGAGTGTATCGCCATGTGCGAAGAGATGATCAAACAAGATAAAACTCAAGACCAAAAACTCCAACAAATCTCTACCGAACAAACCAAGCTACCAACCCCTGAAGAAATCAACAAAGGGTTAAACGACTACGTAATCGGACAGGAATATGCCAAAAAAGCCTTAAGTGTCGCGGTTTATAACCATTACAAGCGCCTGGCCCATAAGGACAAAAAAAACGACGGAGACGTTGAGTTAAGTAAAAGCAATATTCTGCTAATTGGCCCAACTGGTAGCGGCAAAACTTTACTTGCAGAAACCCTTGCTCGCATGCTCAATGTCCCTTTTGCAATCGCAGACGCCACTACGCTTACCGAGGCCGGATATGTGGGTGACGATATTGAAACCATTGTGCAAAAGTTATTGCAAAAATGTGATTACGACACAAAAAAAGCCGAAACCGGCATAATTTATATCGACGAGATCGACAAAATTTCACGTAAAAGTGATAGCGCCTCCATTACCCGTGACGTTTCCGGAGAAGGAGTGCAACAAGCTCTGCTAAAATTAATCGAAGGCACAGTCGCAAGCGTCCCCCCTCATGGCAGCCGCAAACATCCACAACAAGAATATTTGCAGGTCAACACCAAAAACATCCTTTTTATTTGTGGTGGAGCTTTTGCTGAACTAGATAAAATCATAAAAACACGCACTGAAAAATCCGGCATTGGATTTGCTGCAGAAATTTATGGCGAAAAGAATAAAAAAGATGTTGGCGAATTGTTACGTCAAGTCGAACCAGAAGATTTAATAAAATTTGGATTAATCCCAGAATTTGTTGGGCGCTTACCGGTAATCGCGGTACTGGATGAACTTGAAGAAACTGAGCTAGTTCGAGTTTTGAAAGAGCCCAAAAACGCTCTAACCAAGCAATATCACAAATTATTTATGATGGAAAACGTGGAAATAGAATTCCAAGATGATGCCTTAAAAGTTATCGCGCAAAAAGCTCTGACAAAAAAATCAGGTGCTCGCGGTCTAAGATCGATCCTGGAGGCTTTACTGCTAGACACCATGTACCATTTACCTTCACAAAAAAACTTAAGCAAAGTTATTATTGATTCAGGGGTTGTAAATGGCGACAACGCCCCAATTCTAATTTATGAGAACCAACCAGGCTTAAAACAAAAATAAGCCCCATTAATAATTTATGAACCGCATCTTTAAAAAATTAATATGAGCAAAGCACAAGAAAAATCAAGCCCAACTCCCGTATTACCACTGCGTGATATGGTTATTTATCCTTTCATGGTTGTGCCATTATTTATTAATCGGCCCAAATCAATTCAAGCACTAGAAAAGAGCGTTAGCTCTGGAAAACAAATATTTTTTATTGCCCAAAAAGACTCAAAAAAAGAAGACCCCAAAGCTGACGATATATATCGCATCGGCACCATCGCCAATATTTTGCAGGTATTAAAACTACCAGATGGCACTATCAAAGTTTTAGCGGAAGGCATTAGCCGTGGCAAAATCAGAAATCTAATAGAAAACGAAACCTTGTTGATGGGCGATATTGTTGTCCTCGAAGACATCATATCTAAAGATCATGAGACTGAAGCCCTGGTTCGTTCACTCCTAAACGAGTTCGGAGATTACGTTAAATCAACTCCCAAAATCCCTCCGGAAATTTTGTCGGCCCTAGTAAACATTGAGGAACCAGGACGTCTAGCCGACGCTGTTGCGGCTCACTTACCGATAGTTAAGCTTGAAGACAAACAAAAAATCCTAGAAACCCAAGATGCCAAACAACGACTACAATTTGTTATTAACTTATTAAGGCACGAGCTCGAAGTGCTTCAGGTTGAAGAGAAATTAAAAAATCGTGTTAGAACTCAACTTGACAAAACTCAGCGTGAGTTTTATTTAAACGAAAAACTCAAGGCGGTGCAAAAAGAGCTAGATGAGATAAGTGAAGGCCGTCAGCCATTATCTGAAATGGAAAAACTAAAAGACCGGATTACAAAAGCCGGCTTAAGCAACGAAGCCAAGGAAAAAGCCCTGTCGGAGTTTAACAAATTAAAATTAATGCCACCCATGTCAGCCGAAGCAACTGTTTCGCGCAACTACCTGGATTGGCTTTTGGACATACCGTGGAAAAAAATGAGCAAGGTTAATAAAGATTTAACCAAAGCTGAAAAAACTCTTGAAATTGACCACTATGGGTTAGAAAAAGTTAAAGAACGCATTATAGAATTTTTAGCCGTACAAAATCGCGTACGCAAAGTTAAAGGACCAATCTTATGCTTAGTTGGCCCTCCAGGTGTTGGTAAAACCTCATTGGGACAATCAATTGCTCGCGCCACCGGGCGAGAATTTGTTCGCATTTCTCTGGGCGGTGTTCGTGATGAAGCAGAAATTCGCGGCCATCGGCGCACTTATATCGGCGCACTCCCAGGAAAAGTATTGCAAAAAATGGCTAAAGTTAAAGTCCGCAACCCGCTCTTCATGTTAGATGAAGTCGATAAAATGGCTATGGATTTTCGTGGCGACCCAGCATCTGCCCTGCTTGAAGTATTAGATCCAGAACAAAATCATGCCTTTAGCGATCATTATCTTGAGATTGATTATGATCTTTCTGATGTCATGTTTGTCGCAACCGCAAACTCATTAGATATACCACCTGCCCTTCTAGATCGCATGGAGGTATTGCGTTTAGCGGGCTATACCGAAGAAGAAAAATTACGTATTGCGATGCAATACCTAATCCCAAAACAAATCAAAGAAAGCGGTCTCAAATCTAAAGAGATTGTTTTTACCGAAAGCGCGATCACTGCAATTATTCGCTACTACACTCGAGAAGCGGGGGTACGTAATTTAGAACGCGAAATCGCCAAAATATGTCGCAAGGTTGTAAAAGATATCCTGATCAAACCCAAGACTAAAAAAATAGATATTACACATCACAACGTCGAAAAATATTTGGGCGTAAAAATTTATCATTTCGGTTTAGCCGAAGATAAAGACCAAATTGGGCAAGTAAATGGCCTGGCATGGACGGAAACTGGCGGTGATTTATTAACCATTGAAGTAGCAATTGTTCCTGGAAAAGGCAAAGCAACTTACACTGGCCGTCTTGGCGAAATCATGCAAGAGTCAATTCATGCTGCTCTAACAGTAGTACGCAGCCGCAGCCAAGTTCTGGGCATTGCAAAAGATTTTTATGAAAAATCCGATCTGCATGTTCACGTACCTGAAGGGGCCACTCCAAAAGACGGCCCAAGCGCAGGTATTAGCATGTGTGTAGCTTTAGTTTCAGCGCTAACCAAAATCCCTGTTCGTGCGGATGTTGCTATGACTGGCGAAATCACTTTACGAGGAGAGGTATTGCAAATCGGAGGGTTAAAAGAAAAATTATTAGCGGCCCTGCGCGGTGGCATCAAAACCGTCATCATCCCTGAAGAAAACGCTAAGGATTTGAAAGAACTACCAAAAAACATCACACAACACCTAAACATAAAACCGGTAAAATGGATTGACCAGGTTTTAGAAATTGCATTAAAACACAAGCCTCAAGCTCTAAAGGTAAAAAGTGGTAGTAAAAAATCCAAAAAAAGCCGCAAAAAATAACCACGGTTTTGATGAAACAAGATTTCGTGACTTAACCAACGATGTTATTAATCAAGCAAAAAAACATGGCGCAACTGCGGTTGAGGTCGACGCCGATATCAGCTCTGGTTTTTCAATTAACGTTCGTAAAAATAAAGTTGAAACCATCGAACACAGCAATGGAAAAACCTTAGGTGTAACCGTATATTTTGGCTACCGCACCGGATCAGCAACCGCTTCTGATTTAACCCCTCAATCAGTTCATACCATGGTTGAAAAAGCCTGCCACATCGCACGCTTCACAAACGAGGACCCTTTTGTTGGTTTAGCCGATCCGGAATTAATGGCTTATGACTATCACGATTTAGACATATACCATCCTTGGCAAATCAACATCGAAGAAGCAATTGCTCTTACAAAAAACGCTGAAAACGAGGGCTTTGCTTATGATAAACGCCTAACCAATTCTGAAGGCGCCTCATTAAGCACTTTCAAAGCATTTGATATCTATGCCAACAGCCATGGTTTTTGCGGTACCACAGCCTCAACCAAGCATAGCTTTGCCTGCTCTTTTATAGCTGAGCATAAAAACGATATGCAGCGCGATTATTACTACACGGTTGCACACGATGCGTGCGATCTTGAAAATGCTAATCATGTCGCAAGAAAAGCAGCCAAACGCACTGTTAATCGCCTCAATGCTCAGAGGATTACCACTCGCAAATGCCCCATAATTTTTGCCGCAGAAATCGCCGGCAGCTTAATAGGCAACTTCATTGGGGCGATTCACGGTGGCAACATTTATCGCAAATCTTCATTCTTACTGAATCATTTACACAAACCAGTTTTTGCTAAACATATTAACATTGAAGAAAATCCGCATCTACCAAAGGCCTTGGGCAGTGCTGCATTTGACGGCGAAGGCGTAAAACTATCTCGTAATAACATTGTAGTTGATGGTGTCTTACAACGCTATGTGCTTGATAGCTATTCGGCGCGTAAATTAAAAATGAAAACCACTGGCAATGCCGGCGGTGTGCATAACGTTATACTCAAAACTAGCGATCTTGATTTAAATGGACTGTTGCGTAAGATGGGGACTGGATTACTAGTAACTGAGCTCATGGGTGATGGGGTAAATATTGTTACTGGTGATTATTCACGAGGAGTTTTTGGTTATTGGATAGAAAACGGCCGGGTTCAATACCCGGTAATTGGAGCAACAATTGCTAGCAATTTGAAGGATATGTTGTTAAATGTGGTAGATGTGGGTAATGATGTAGACCATCGCAGCAACATACTGACCGGTTCCATTTTGCTTGATAAAATGACTGTTGCTGGAAGCTGACTTTTGTAAATATTTGATTATGAAAATATTTTTATTATTGTTGCAATCTGACAACACCAAGGTATTATTGCGAGTTCTTGTTATGGGCCGTTAGCTCAGTTGGTAGAGCAGCGGACTTTTAATCCGTTGGTCCCGCGTTCAAGTCGCGGACGGCCCACCAACTAAATCAATTAGTTATAAACATTTTTATTGTACTTGATATTAAATTTTTGTTTTGTGGTTCCTGCCGTGGTTCCTGTAAGATGCTTATTAGCATCTCTTTTTTTACCTTATGCGTATTATTACCCATCGTGAACACCGATTATTATCGAACGTGAACGCTAATT
>CAZMGW010000006.1:24212-48442 GCA_964565935.1 uncultured Coxiellaceae bacterium | reverse complement strand
CTTCACCAGCCCAGCCTAAGCCGCATTTTTTGCGGCGCAGGGCTGGGTAAAATGAATGATTAGATTTAAAGCTCCGAAGGAGCGGAATAAAACTATTCTGATTAAAGAAGAGCGCATTGTGTGCAGAAACAGGACAATGGATTAGGCAACATCATGGCAAAAAAAGACTACTATGAGGTTCTGGGTGTTTCCAAAGGAGCCTCCGCTGAAGAAATCAAAAAAGCTTATCGCCGTTTAGCGATGAAGCACCATCCTGATCGTAATCCAAATAACAAAGACGCCGAAAACAAGTTCAAAGAACTCCAGGAAGCCTATTCAATATTATCTGACGACAAAAAACGCTCGCTTTATGATCAACTTGGTCCTGACGGCTTTGAAAATGCAACTAAAGGTGGCGGCGGTGGGCCTGGTGGTTTTGAAGGATTCAGTGGTTTTGGTAATGCCAGCGACATTTTCGGCGATATCTTTGGCGACATTTTTGGTGGCGCACGTGGTGGTAGAGAAAGGGAACGTAATCAACGTGGTCATGACTTGGTCACTAATGTAAAAATCAGCCTAGAAGAGGCCGTTCATGGTACGACAACCACAATAAAAGTCCCGCAAATGATTCATTGCGAAGAATGTGGTGGCACTGGTGCGCGCAAAGGCACCAAACCAGTAACCTGCAAAACTTGTGGCGGTAGTGGTCAAGTTTATATGCAACAAGGCTTTTTCTCAATCCAACAAACTTGTCACGCCTGTCGTGGAGCCGGTAAAACTATTTCTGATCCTTGTGGCAAATGTCATGGTAATGGCCAAATTCAAATACAAAAAACTCTATCAGTTAAAATCCCCGCCGGTATTGATAACGGCGATCGTATTCGCCTAACAGGAGAGGGTAATGCTGGCCTAAATGGCGCCCCAGCCGGAGATTTGTATGTACAAATCGCAATTAAACCTCATAAGTTTTTCAAACGAGAAGGTTTAAATTTATATTGTGATGTGCCCATAAGTTTTGCGAGCGCTGCATTAGGTGATGAGTATGAGCTCCCAACCCTGGAAGGCAAAGTTAAGCTTAAAATTCATCCAGAAACCCAATCTGGCGGCATGCTACGCTTGTCTGGCAAAGGAATTAAAGGCATCCATGGTGGTCATGGCGATTTATTCTGCAAGATTGTAGTAGAAACCCCCATCAAACTAAATCCAGACCAAAAAGAAGCATTGCGCAAGTTTGACGATTTGCTTGCCAAAGATCGAAAAAAACACAGTCCGATGTCCAAAGGCTGGTTTGATTCCATCAAAGATTTTTTTGGGAAGTTTGCTCAATAAATTGCACAAGCTTTGGCCTGCGTTTAAATAATTAAGGATATAATGTCTTTTTCCATAATCGTTGCCATAGCCTCTAATAACATTATTGGTAAAAACAATAAACTGCCTTGGTGCATCCCTGAAGACTTGGATCGGTTTTATAAGTTAATTTATGGCAAACCGATTATTATGGGGCGTAAAACTTATGAATCGATCGGCAAACCAATAAAAAATTCGCGCAATATCGTTCTTTCGCACAATCCTTCGCTGCACTTACCTGATTGCGAAATCGTTCATTCCGTTGCCGCTGTTTTAGATTTATATCGCGATGATACTGAGGTTATGGTCATCGGTGGTGAATCTGTTTATCGCCAATTTTTGCCATTTGTTAATAAAATGTATCTGACTTTTATTGATCATCAATTTGACGGTGATGCTTATTTTCCCGAGTGGCGGGCGAGCGAATGGGATATTATTGATGAGCAAGCGGCGCAAACAAGTTCGTATCCTTGCCGGTTTGTGACTTTAATGAGAATCAATGGACATCCTTAAAGCAAATTATTTCGCGCCAAAGAAAATCTTAATTTTATCTTTGTCTGCTTGAGATAAATTTGGTTTGAATTGGTATATTATATTTTTCTTATAGGGGCTTTCTGGTTTGAATTCAAAAGTTTTGTCGGCTGTTTTAATTGTTATTATTTGATCGGGACTTTTTTCACTTTGCCAAGACATACTGCTCCACTCAATGATTTTATCGCCATTACGCAATCCGGCTTTATAAGCGTTGCTTCTTCGGTCAATCTTTTTAATGATATGTTCTTTGTTAAATGCTTTTCTGTTGCATCCAAGATAATAGGAACCCATCTTGATTTTCTCTAAAGGCAAAAATCTGGATACGCCGTTTAGCTCAATTGTCTTACCTTTATTTATAAACATGGAAACATCGTTAGAAACACCCAGGAGAACATAAGTTTTAACAATTTTTTCAAAATAAGGTGTGGAAAAATTTTTATGCTCAGCATTTTTAAAAAGATCTAACATAACATTGTCTAGCGAGTTATCGGGGTTGTTTTTTTTGATCAAATAATTTAGATAAATCGCAAAAATAAAACCGCGGTAATATGGCAGTTTTTGCACATCCAAGTTTCTCCAGAAATCTTTCTTTATTCTTTTGTTAGGCGCGTTTAATGCTGGAGACAAATAATAGGCTCTTAAAATTTGATTACACTCATCTATAAATTCTTCAAGTGAAATTCCACCCGAACGCAGCGCCAATACTCTTGAGTAGTAATCGGTAAACCCTTCAGTCCACCAATAGTTTAACTCTTCTTGCTCATTATTATGTATTTTACCACCTATCCAATTGTGGAAATGTTCGTGGGCAAGAAATATATATTGCAGAAACTTACCCGACTTGTTTGGCAAATACTTACCCATCGTTTTATTCGGCAAATATCCAGCAAAACTATTGTACAATCCAGTTCCCCCAAAAGAAGGGTCGTCGCTCTCAATTATACTAATTGCATAATACGGAAAGTCATAATCATTAAAAAACGCCCGTTGGGCTTTGATAATTTCACGCAGGTTGGAGGTAATTGAAGCATCCGGTAGATCGAAATTGCCGTAAAGAGATAAATATACCGGGCTTTCAGTATCAACAATCTGATTGATGCGCAGATTCCCAGCTACGTAAATAGCATGTAAGAGTTTAGAGGTTGTGTCTACAAACTTAAAGGATCTAGCGATACTGTGACTCGACAAAGTTTTCCAGTCTTTGGGAATGTCATTCCAGGTGATGTTAAAGTCGATTTTTTTGTCTGATCCTTGCAAAGCATGGGGGATAACAAAAATACCGTTGCCAATTGCATGAACTAAATCCTTACGAATTATGGTTTCATGCACATTTGAAGGGTTACCTGGTTTTTGATGAACCTCATAAGCCAAACCAATACTGTCAGTTTTTGGGACTGTTATAATAGCACTGTGTTTTTTGAGCTGTGCTTTTCCTTGAGGATGATCAAGCTTGAAGTTTTTTATTTGCTTAGTGTAATCAACTCCACCCCATTTGTAGGGAAAATCAACAACGACTTTTCCCGACAACTGTCCCTTTATTTCCGTTTCCACTTTGACAAATGGCACGCTGCCGGTAAACCCCGGAGTAATAGTATAATTAATTGCCGAATAAGTATTCGCAAAAACTAAACTGGGAATACAACTTATAATTAAAAGTAAAAAACATTTAGCTAATTTTGTTATCGATATCATTTAATATCCTCATAAACATCTTTACGGTGCTTAATAGCAACGATAACAACCGTGTTTGTTTCAGCTTCAATACGGTAGACAATGCGGTAATCGCTAACACGCAATCGCCTATGTCCTTTAAGGCTGTAACGCAGGGGTTTACCAAAACCAATGGGGTCCACCATAAGACGCTCCTCGACAGAACGCTTGATGAGTATTTTAGCGCTCGATGAGAGTTTCGGGATATGTTTGCGCACCACTTCTTCCTGATAACGAATTTGATATTTTATTTCCATGCTTCATGGTGACTATATGTTTTAACTCCATCCTTATCTAACTTTTCGGCTACTTTAGATAAATATAAATCCTCACGCATTTCTAGTGCTTTGAGAGCCAGTTCGCGAACAAGACTTGCTACAGATTTGTTTTCTTGCAGCGCTAAATGCGCAAGCAATCCAGCGGTAGCTTCTTCAAAAGTCACGTTGATTCTCGGGTTTTTTGTTGCCATGATGTGTCTCTTATTTAAGTTTAAAACAGGCGCAGTGTAACACTTTTACATCACTGCGTCAAAATCAATAAATCACACAACTGCCTTTTCATTAAGCCTACTTTTAACCCCTGCAAGTCGCGAATAGTATGCAAACAACGGACGCTCTTTATCAAAAGCGTATTCTTTAAGAAGGGTTCTATAAAAAAATTTTTTCACTTTACAGCTTTTCTCAGGTAATGCCTCGGCTACGCCAGTATTTGTTATTGCCTCAGCTATGCAACCCCCGCCACATAAACCAAATATGGCGCAGTTGACACAAGCATGGTTCTTCATGTATTCGCGTCTGTTTAATAACTTGCTTCTTGTGTTAAAAATACAAGTTGTTTTGTTATCTAACAAAAAATAATCATGATACACGCAATCGCACGCCCTATAATTACCCTTAGAGTCAATTGCTAAAAAATCCCCACCAGCCCCGCATGGGTTTGAATGACATAAATCATTTGCTTGCAGTCCAACTAAACTACTAACGAATTTGTTAATACTCTCTACCGATATACGCTCTATTTCTTTAGTTTTTATCATGTTTATTAACACATCAAGCAGTTTTATATATTCATCCGAAGAAATGAGGTCACTTGTTGTTTGTGCTCCTTTTCCAGCAGGAACTAGGGGGCTTATGGTAATACCACCAATGCCGAGATCTTGTAGCCATAAAACAAAATTTGGAAATTCCTCTAGGTTGCGTTGACTTAAAGTGCACACAATTCCCGCGCGTCTCCTTAAAAACTTTCCATATTCTTTAATGTTTTTATTAAAGATCTCAAGACAAGTTGCGCCAGATTTCACAGCTCTACATGCATTGGATTTTTCGGTCATGCCATCCAAAGACAATCCAACAAAAAAATTATATTTGTCCAAAAACGCTACCACTTCCTTGCTAAACAACGAACCATTGGTTTGAATAAAAAAATTCGTTCGCTTGGTAGTGCCAGCAGCTTTGACAGTAAATTCGACTATTTCTTTAATCAGCGGAAAGTGCAGCAGCGGTTCGCCGCCATGCATCACTATATTTAACCCTCGATTCTGCGACAAAACATAAGAAATTGTCTCTTTTACTTTATCTATGGGAATAATTGTACCAACTCTAGCATCACTATAATCATAGCAATACGAGCAGTTAAAATTACAGTTGCCCGTAATTTTTAAAACCAAAAGAACAGAAGGGAAAGGCTGAATTAGCTGGCTTAAACAGGTCCCGTTTTTTTCTAAAAGATCTGACCGCCAAAGCGACTGCACAAAATCAGTTCTTTTATCCCCAAAACTGTTATCAAAAACCACCTTTCCCTTCGAAAAAAAATCCTTTATCTGCAAATAATCCTCTATGTTCGTCACACACCAACCACTGCTGTTTTCTGAGATAACAGCAATTTTATCCTCACCAAGCTGCAACAACCGATGTGGCACAAAAGTTAGTCTATCACCGTTGTATATTTCTCCAACAACCTCTTTTTTCATAATTTGATTCATATTACCCCCAAAAAAACAATTAAGAACGCCCGTATCCATTTGATATATGTGGCTAGACACGTGCAAGAAAATCGCACGTATCCACCACAATAACCACAAAACTGCGCCTCAAAATACTAAAAACCAATAGCAAACCAAGCTTTTGCCCACACTTGTCCCCACGACTCCAAACCACCGCTTCCGCTGATAAGATCTAACTCTTTCTTATCCGTAATTGCAGTAATCTTGCCCGAAGCGATGTTTACGCCGTCACCCATGTTCATTCTTTTTTTAGAAACAAGTTGGTTAATATCTGCTGCAACAGTATCTACATCCATACTCATATTTTTACCTCCCAATTAATTGTTAAAAATATTGTCAAACACCAACGACTTAGTATTTGGCAATTTCCATTTAGCGTTAACATAAAAATCGTTAACAGCACAAGTTTATAAACCACATGCAAATCCTTTTCTAACCGCTAAAAACACGTTGGTTATTTGATGTTTAGTGGATATAAACAGAGCTTCTGATCAAAATAATATTGACGTTTGTTTTGTTAATGCGCTAAAATGCCGCTGCAGTTGGTAATCTTTAATGCAATTATTTGATTTTAAATAGAAAAATTCGCGTTTTGTGGGGGCGGACATAATGGGGAAACAAATTTTGTTTGATGATGAGCAGACTCAAAAACTTTCCGGTATTTTTCATGATATTATTGTAACCATTAAAGAAGACCCAACCCGCGAAGGGTTACAAAAAACACCACACCGAGCCGCCAAGGCATTTCAATTCCTAACTCAAGGCTATAATGCTGATCTGGACGCGATTGTTGGGGGAGCACTTTTCACCAGCGATAATAGCGAAATGGTGCTGGTACAAAACATCGAATTATTTTCTCTATGCGAGCATCACTTATTGCCGATTATCGGTAAATGTCATGTCGCTTATCTTCCCAATGGAAAAATAATTGGTTTATCAAAAATCCCGCGTATTGTTGATATGTTTGCGCGACGTTTACAAGTGCAAGAAAACTTAACAACACAGATAGCCGAGAGTGTTATGAAGGTGACTGAGGCACTAGGTGTTGGTGTGGTTATTGAAGCCGAACATTTGTGCATGATCGCACGCGGCGTAGAAAAGAAAAATGTTACAGTAAAAACCTCAGCTATGCTTGGTGCATTTCGTCGTTCTGCGGTATCACGTAATGAATTTTTAAGCCTAATACAACGATAATTATGGATATCAGCGCATTAATTCTCGAGGATCTCAAATTAAAAGTACACCTTGGTGTTACCGCAACTGAACGTAGCAAAAAGCAAACTGTCCTTTTAAAGGTCGGCATCCTTTTTCCCAAGCCTCCTTTGGCTTGTAAAACCGGAAAAATTTCTGATACGGTTTGCTACGCCAAGCTTATTAAAAAAATCCAAAAGTTTTGTGAAAATAAAAGGTTTACATTGATTGAAGAAATGGGAATGCAACTGTTGCTTGAGGTGAAAAAAAACATCCCGAGAGATTGTAAAGCACATATGCGTGTTGCTAAGCAATATCCATTGCGTGAATTGTCTCGTAGCGTGTTCGAGATAGGTGTCGTCTAAAAATTAAACAAACGAGGTGATAAATGTCTATTCTAGCCAAACTCCTGGTTTTGATTGGGTTTCTGATTTCACTCTCTGTCTTTGCAGCACAGGAATTGTTGGTTCCTCAAGAAATAAACCAAAACTTTTTAAAAATATATTCCAATGCTGAAAAGGTAGCAATTGCAAAAGACCTAAGAAATATTCGTGAGCTTTGTTTGTCTCAGGCGCAAAGCGGGCAAAAATACCTAATTTATGTCGCAACCGCTGGCGGTCCCGGCGCCAGTAAATCAACAATTTTAGAAACCTATTTGCATGATCATCCGGGTTTCGTATATGTAGATCCGGATCAACGAGCCTTAAAATTCATGATTAACACCTATCTACAAGACATTAGCAACTACGCGGTTGCTCAAAACATATCGTCCCCGCAGCTGCTAAACAAAGCTTATGCCAAATGGCGTGGGGGCTCAAATTACATTGCAAATACAGTTCTAAATGAAGCATATGCTAACAAACTTGGTATTGCTCATGGAACAACATCGACTAGCAAAGCAATGGCTTTGTTTTATCGTAAACTTCAAAAACAGGGGTATAAGATCATTTTACTTCTGTGTGCTTCTACCGAAAAAAATCGCTTAAAAGCTAATGAATATCGAGAAAAGAATCAGCGCTTCGTGCAAGCAAGCCGTGAAGATATTATTAGCAAAGGACAAATGTTTTTTGAGAATTTTCCGGTATATTTTAAATACGCAGACGAGATTCAGTTTTTTTGGATTGATGATTTTTTAAGGGGTGGGGTAAAAGTGGCTGAGTATTCAAAAACCACCGGCCTTAAGTCGCTTCACCGGGATTTTAATAAACTCAAAAACTCCTATAAAGAATTTCGCAACCAACACCCCGATAAACAATTGCCAAGTTTTGATGGTTTGCTAAAGGAAAATATTAAAAATCCCACGAAAAGCTAGAGCATAATATGATAATTTTAGGCGTCGGCTGTAATATTGGTGATCGTTTATTAAACCTCCGTGATGCTTTGATGCACATCAGAGCTATCAATGGACTTACCGTGCATCAAGTTTCGCCGGTTTATGAATCGGATGCTCTGTTGCCCGATAATGCCCCCCAAAATTGGGACAACACCTACCTGAATGTGGCGCTTGCTATTTCTACTGAATTAAACCCTGAACAATTAATTGCAAAAATCAAAGCCATCGAAGAAAAGATGGGAAGACTAGAACATCTTCGCTGGTCACCACGCGTTATTGATATTGACATTCTTGCCTGGCATGAAGAATGTTATCACTCAAACGCTTTAAATATTCCGCATTACGAATTGCTTGACCGACCATTTGCATTATGGCCGTTGGCGGATATTGCGCCTGATTGGAAATATTGTGAGCCCAACAAACCCGAAACTGGCAAAACCACAAAAGAATTAATCAAAAAATTCGGTTCGCGCTTCAATGGTGAAGCGCCACTGCATACCAAACAAATTCCTCACCGAATTGATACGCCAATGATGATGGGGGTTTTAAATATTACGACTGATTCGTTTTCCGATGGCGGTAAATTTATTGATCTTGAAGCAGCTCTAGCGCAAGCAGAGAATTTATTTAATGCGGGAGCTGATATTATTGATATTGGGGCAGAATCAACTAGACCAATTAGCGCCACTACCATCACGCCAGAAGAAGAGTGGAGGCGTCTCCAGCCAATCCTGGATACCTGGCAATCACTCTGGTTGAATAAAAATTTTAGACCAAAACTTAGCATTGATACCCACAAACCAGAGACGGCCGATAAATTGTTGTCGTACAAAATTGATTTTTTTAATGATGTGACTGGGCTGGTTAACCCAAAAATGCTTGAGATTGTCAAAGAGAGTAATGCCAAAATTATTTTTATGCATAATTTAGGCATACCGGCAAATCCAGAAAAAGTATTTGCACCAGATGTAGATGTGGTGAGTGCTGTTTATCAATGGGGCGAACAGCAACTTGAAAAATTAATCAAGCTTGGGGTTGATAAAGAGCGTTTGATTTTTGATGTTGGAATTGGATTCGGCAAAACCGCCCACCAATCTTTTGCGCTCATTAAAAATATTTCTCAATTTCATAAGTTGGGTGTGCCGCTTTTGGTTGGGCACTCGCGCAAATCTTTTTTTAATCAGTTTACTAATAAACCGTTTGCTGAGCGCGATATTGAAACTGCTGGTATTTCCGAGTTTTTGGCCACCCAAAAAGTTGATTATTTGAGAGTACATAATGTCGATTTGAATATGCGCTTGTTAAAAATAAATGCGGCACTTTCATGAAATTTGAATTAATAACCAAAGAAAATCAAGCTCGTCGTGGACGCATAACGTTCCCCTCAGAACATGTCATCAACACCCCAGCCTTTATGCCGGTAGGAACGTATGGCTCGGTTAAAGCCATGACGCCAGAAGAGGTGCGGGCAACTGGCGCTGAAATTATTTTAGGCAATACCTTTCATTTAATGCTCCGACCAGGGGTTGAGGTTATAAAGGCTCATGGTGGATTGCATGAATTTATGCATTGGTCGGGGCCGATTTTGACCGATTCTGGAGGTTTTCAAGTCTTTAGTTTGGGGGCATTGCGCAAAATGACAGAGGAGGGGGTTTGGTTCAAATCACCTCTAGATGGCGCAAATATATTTTTAAGTCCTGAAAAATCGATGCAGGTGCAGCGCGATTTGGATTCGGATATTGTTATGGTTTTTGATGAGTGCACCCCTTTTCCCTGTGACTACGACGAAGCAAGCTCTTCAATGGAATTGTCCATGCGTTGGGCCAAAAGGAGCAAAATTGCACATGGTGATAGCAAAAATGCTCTTTTTGGCATTATCCAAGGGGGAATTTACCCCGATTTACGTGATCGTTCTTTGGCGGCTTTGCTAGAAATTGGTTTTGATGGTTACGCTATTGGAGGTTTAGCAGTTGGTGAACCAAAACCTGAAATGTTCAAGGTGTTAGAGCACCTTGCTCATCAAATGCCAGAAGATAAACCGCGTTATCTAATGGGCGTTGGAACCCCAGAAGACTTGATTGAGTCAGTACTACGAGGAGTCGATATGTTTGATTGCGTTATGCCAACAAGAAATGCTCGCAATGGCCATTTATTTACTTCACAAGGGGTTGTACGTATCCGCAATAGCGCCTACAAAAATGATCTTGCGCCCCTGGACCCAAATTGCAACTGTTACACTTGCAAGAACTATACCCGCTCGTATTTGCACCATTTAGATAAATGCAAAGAAATTTTGGGCGCCAGATTGAACACTATTCACAACCTTCATTTTTATCAAAATTTGATGACAAATTTGCGCCAAGCCGTAGAACAGGGTAAATTATCAGGGTTTATTAAAAATTTTTATATATCCTATAAGGGGGAATGATATGAGCTTTTTTATTACCGATGCTTTTGCTGATACTGCAGCTACAGCTGCACCAAGTACAACCCAGGGCATAATGTCAATGTTGCCAATGATCGCTCTTTTGGTTTTATTCATGTATTTCATGATTATTCGCCCACAATCTAAGCGCGCTAAAGACCATAAAAACTTAATAGCTGGGTTACAAAAAGGCGATGAAATTATGACCACTGGCGGTATTTTAGGCAAAATCGAAAAGATTGCCGATGATTTTATAGTGCTTAATATTGCCGACAACACCAATGTTACTGTACAAAAAAGTGCGATTTCAAATATAGTTCCTCGTGGAACGATAAAGTCTGTCTAAGATAAGAACTATTAGGATCAGAAAATGCAAAACCATTATCCTTTATGGAAGAATATTTTATTAATTGGCGCGTTAGTAATTGCTATTATTTATGCTCTCCCTAATTTATTTGGTACAGATAAGGCAGTGCAAATTTCCAGTACTGGCACTGCATTGGTTACTGACAACACCTTGGCTCAAACGAAAAAAGCTTTGGTTGACGCACAAATAAAGTATCTTTCCGCGGAAAAACAAAATGATAAATTATTAGTTCGTTTTGCTGACCCAGACATTCAATTAAAGGCAAGCGATATTATCAAAATTACTTTAGGTGAAGATTATGTAGTTGCCTTAAACCTGGCGTCGCGCACTCCCAAATGGTTGCAAGCTTTAGGTGCCAGTCCGATGAAGCTAGGCTTGGATTTGTGCGGTGGGGTACATTTTTTATTTGAAGTAGATTTAAATGATATGATCAAAAAACGCGAAGATGGCGATATACGCTCAATCACTAATGACCTGCGTGAAGCCAACATTCGTTATCTAACAATCAGCCGAATGCAACCTCATGGCGTTTCTATCATTTTCCGAGATACCGAAAACCTAGACAAAGGTTATTCAGTAATTTCACGCCTCTTCTCAGATTATTTATTAACAAAAACCACATTTGAAAACGCTCCACAACTACAAGTCGTAATGTCAGAAAATGCCGTATTTAAAGTGGCCGATTATGCTATTGAACAAACAATGCAAACTCTAACTAATCGCGTTAACGAGCTTGGAGTTAGTGAAGCAACTGTACAACGTCAAGGTAAAGACCGCATTAGCGTTGATTTGCCTGGCATCCAAGATACCGCACAAGCAAAAGAAATCATCGGCAAACCAGCAACTTTAAGATTCCAAATGGTTGATGTTGAGCATGATATTGAAGGAGCTTTGGCCGGTGATGTACCGCTTGGTTCAAAAATATATGAATACGAAGGCCGACATGTTCTTTTGAAGGATCAAGTAATACTGCAAGGCACGTCAATTACATATGCAACTTCTTCTTTTTCGCAAGACGGAAGACCCGCAGTTAGTGTGCGTCTTGGCGGAGGAGGAGAGAGCGTTTTTCATCGGGTCACTGCTGAGAGCATTGGCAAACCAATGGCAGTAGTTTATATCGAATCTAAATCTACACAAAAAATGGTTAATGGTAAACCTGTCACTACTAATCGCCAAGTAGAACAAGTGATTAGTGTAGCCACCATACAGTCAGCGCTTGGCAATAACTTTGAAATCACTGGATTACGCAGTGAAAAATATGCGCAGGATTTGTCTTTGTTATTGCGTTCTGGTGCCTTAGTTGCACCAACCCATCTTATTGAAGAGGCTGTTGTTGGTCCAAGTGCAGGTAAAACCAATATTAATAAAGGTATACTTTCTATTATTGTTGGTTATATTTTTGTACTGTCATTTATGGCATTTTATTATCGATTTTTTGGTTTAGTTGCAAATATGGCGCTGCTATTAAATTTGGTATTTGTAGTGGCGGTTCTGTCGATTTTGGACGCAACTTTAACTTTAGCTGGTATCGCCGGTATGGTGCTAACTGTCGGTATAGCTGTTGACGCTAATGTTTTAATATATGAGCGTATTCGTGAAGAGCTGCGTAATGGTATAAGTCCGCAGGCAAGTATTTATGCTGGTTATAAGCGCGCGTTTGTTACTATAGTTGATGCCAACGTTGCGGTTCTAATAGTTGCAATTGTATTATTTTCTTTAGGTAGTGGTGCGATAAAAGGGTTTGCTATAGTGCTAACGATTGGTCTGATGACATCAATGTTAACTGCCATCGTTTACACGCGAGCCATTGTCAATTTGGTTTACGGTGGTAGTAAGCATTCTAAGAAATTATCGATTGGTATATAAGGGTTAATTTATGGAATTTTTTAGTCACAAAACAAAAATAAATTTTATGGCTCAGCGCAAACGGGCTTTTCTGTTTTCGCTCACATTGTTTGCTTTTTCAATGGGGTCTCTGATTATTAATGGGTTAAATCTTGGTTTAGATTTTACCGGTGGAACACAAATTGAGGTTGGCTATGCGAGTTCTCCAGATTTCAACCTAATTCGTCAACAGTTAAGCAAGGCGGGATTAGAAGATGCTATTGCGCAGGCATATGGCAGCTCCAAGGACGTCATGATTAAACTGAAATCAAAAAAAGATCTGGATCAAAAACAACTTACTGAAAAAGTTTTAAATGCGCTTACTGGTGCCCAGTTACAACAAGCAAACAGTATCGGTCCACAAGTTGGTAAAGCCTTGCTGACCAATGGCATTCTAGCAATTATTGTCGCATTGCTTGGAACCATGCTTTACATAGCGTTTCGTTTTGAATATAAATTCGCAATTAGCGCTGCTATTTCTTTAATACACGATCCCATATTAATTTTGGGCATCTTTTCGTTCTTTCATGTTGAATTTGATTTAATTGCTCTCGCGGCAATGTTAACGGTAATTGGTTATTCACTAAACGAAGCGATCGTTGTTTACGACCGTGCGCGAGAAAACTTCCGCAAGATTCGCAAGGCTACTGCAAGCGAGATTTTAAATTTGTCTATAAACCAAACTTTATCGCGAACCATCATGACCGCTGGCTTAACGTTTTCTGTAATAACAGCTTTGTTAATTTTTGGCGGGCAAATGCTCCACGGATTTTCACTTGCCATAATGATAGGCATTGTTGCCGGTACTTATTCTTCAATTTACGTTGCTGGTTCCTTGGCCCTATTGTTTGGGCTTGAGCGTAATAACTTAATGCCAGCAGAAAAAAGGGTTATTGACAATATGCCTTAAAAATATAAAAGGGGTTTACATGAAAAAAAGTTTGCTGTTTTTGTTGATCACGCTTGTTGCTTCACCGATTGTTTTTTCTAAAAGCACTAGCGAGGCGAAAGAGGATACCAGCTTTCCACTTTCACTTGTTTATACACCAAAAGGATTAACTTTTAGCTCTCCTGGTAAAGATTTTAGCACATCGTTATGTGGTTATATTCAAGCAGATGCGATGAAATTTGCCAATAATAATCAAGGTTTAGCCAGCGGGACAGATATTCGGCGTGCACGATTGTACTTGAACGGCAAATTTAATTCCGCATGGGGATATAACTTAGCATATGATTTTAGTACCAACACCAGTACTAGTGGTGGTGGTATTGGCGGGACCCTGTTATTTGCAAAAGTTAATTATTCTGGCTGGAAAAACATGCTATTCAGTCTAGGTCAAATTTACCCTAGTTTTTCTATAAGCAATACTTCAGCTCCATCGTCTTTAGACACATTGGAAACTCCTTTGCCAGTGTCTGCTTTTTCCCCCGCACCTACAGGCTACTTTGTTGGCGCGGGCTACAACGTTTGGAACGATTTTTTGGTTATGCAACTAGCTCTTTTTGGTCCCAATGCACAACAAACTGTAACCGGAAGAAACCCCGTGGGTGGAACTGCTCGTTTTGTATATTCTCCAATTCACACCGAAACCAGAATGCTTGATTTTGGAATCTCTAGTTGGATGCAGCGGCCTGATGGCTCCAATAGCGTTACAGTTAGCACTGTTCCTGAAATAAGATCAAATAGCAATATGACTACAATAGTGAATTCTGGGGCAATTTCTAATGTTATTAGCTATGGAACAGTTGGTGCAGAAATGGCGGGGATTTATGGTCCATGGTCAGCTCAAATGGAATACTTACAAATGCGGTTACATCGAGGTAATAATAATTCTAATTTAATGTTTTCTGGTTACACTATAACTGGAAGTTATTTTCTGACTGGCGAGTCGTTAGCTTATGCTTTCCCCGCGGCCGATTTTGAAGGAAATATTAATATTATCAATAAGAACCTTGGTGCCTGGGAAGTTTTGGCACGTTATAGTACGGTTAACTTGAATGATGCTAATGTAAGCGGTGGAAAAGAAAGAAATGCGACCTTGGGTCTTAACTGGTATTTAAATCAACATGTCAAATTTTTGGTAAATTACGTTTACGCAATGGCAAAACCAGGCTCCAACGGACAGCATGAAAACGTAAACAGCATCGCCGTCCGAATGCAAGTTGCTTTTTAATCTAGTAAGAGCTAAGTAGGACTGTTTACTAAGCTCTGAAAAAACAACGGGGCGGCGTTAATCTTAAATGCCGCCTTTAAAATGACATCAGCGCATAAGCCAGTAAGAAAAATTACTGGAAGCTGCGTGGATATACAATAACGATGCTATATGCTACCCTGCGGCATCTTATTATAGACACTAGGAATTTCCACCCACTACACAACATGAACAAACGATATAAATCACTAATAAAAAAAATAGCTCCTGTACACAAACATGAGTTAGCAAAATTCTTATGTATTGCTACGATGATAATATTGGTTGTCTACATACACTACGTTGCGCGAATATCTAGGGATGCTTTAATTATTTCACATTTAGGCACCGAAACTATCAGTGCCATCAAAATGTGGGCTGTATTACCGATATCCATGCTGTTTATGTTGATCTACATTAAGCTATCAGATGTTTTTAATCGTTCCCATCTGTTTCATACCATGTGTTGGTTTTTTATTTCTTACTATGTGCTTTTTGCACTAGTCCTGTATCCCCATAGAGAAGCATTATCTATAAACGTTAGCGAAGCACTTGTGTTGAAACTACCTGCTTTGAAATACCTATTTGTAATAATAACTAATTGGCCTTGTTGTTTATTTTATGTTTTTTCTGAAGCATGGGTCGTAATTATGCTAGCCATATCTTTCTGGCAAATTGCAAATCATATATGCACTATTGAAGAAGCTAAAAGATTTTATCCCCTTCTGGGACTTCTTTCGCAAATTGGCTTAATGATAGCAGCGTTTTTGTCTAAATCTTTTGTGGTTGAAGGATCGGATTGGCAACCAACACTAAACCACGCAGTTACCTCTATAGTAATAGCCGGAATGCTTTTATCATTATCTGTAATTGCCCTAGGCAAGATCATTGGGCTTGACTTTCTTAATCGAAAAAAACCTCATTTTAGCACCAGAAAAAAAGCCAGCTTTAAAGAAAACTTACAATACATAATCTCTTCAAAACCCATACTTTTAATTACCTCATTGTTACTCTGTTATAATATTTCCCTTAATTTAGCCGAAGGAGTATGGAAAAAATCCGTAGAGGTGTTTTTTGCTAGCAATGCAAACCACATCCATTCTTTTATGAGTAGTGTAAACATCTATATATCAATACTAAGCATACTTTGCGCATTTGTTGGCGTATACACCTTACAAACTTGCAAATGGCTAACATCGGCTTTAATTACCCCTGTGGCTATAATTATCACCGGGGGTGCTTTCTTCATATTTATGCTATCCAAGGATAGCTCGTCTGTACACGCTATAGGAATACCCGTACTAGCAATAGCGGTATATTTTGGAGCCATGAGCAATATTTTTGCTAGAGCTACTAAACATACAATATTTGATTCAACAAAAGAGATGGTCTATATACCGCTTGACGATGATCTACAAACAAAAGGAAAGGCTGCCGCAGAAACTGTTGGTATGCGATTAGGCCAGGGAAGCGGATCTTTTATCCAACAACTATTATTTATAGTACTTCCCGGCCTAACCTTAATAGATCTAGCACCAATTATTTCTGGAATATTCTTGGTTACATTATTGTGGTGGTTCTATTCTGTTTTTGTTTTAAACAAATACTTGGCATCAAAAACTTAGAATTTTCCTTCGCCCGCTTGCTCTACTGCTAATAGCTCTGGACTATTTTTCCCAAACCTCTGGACCTTGCAACCCTGGGCCATAAATTTCCACGCGTAAAGGATCTAAAACCATAACAGCGTAGTTGGGATCATCCGAACCTTTAAAAAAGGCTCCTAAGTGCTCATACCACATGTTTTCCCGCTCTTCTTTGGAAGCTGTGATACTGGCCGTAGCTTCTATTTGTAAATAAACTTCTATTTTTTGGTCAAATTTTCCACAGGTCAAATGTACATTAGGATTTCTTTTTATTTCTGCAACTTTGCGGGAATCAGCAAAAGTTGCAAACCTTATTTTAAAATCATCACCGATAACAGCACATACATATCGTACCCAAGGTTTACCTTCTTCCGTGATGGTTGCAAAAGCACTCACTATTGACGGTTTTGTAAAAACTTCCGCGATACGTTTTTGTAAATTATTCATAATCAACTCTCTAAAACAAATCCAAATGTAGCTTAATAGCATGCTCAACTTTTTCCATTGTTTCCTTGTTGATAATTCCTACTGCATTACTGCTGACTCTAAGTTTTGAAATAGTTCTGATCTGGTGGCACTGAGCCTTGGATATTTTTTCTAACCTTGAGTGTTTAGTCTCAAGCAACACTTCAAATGGAAATATTTTTTTAGTATTTGAAGTAATTGGAATAATAGTTACCGTATCCGCAACATTATTATTAGCATTGTTGCTAACAACCAATACGGGTCGTGTTTTTTTGGTTTCTGCACCGATAGTTGGATTTAAGTTAGCAAAGTATATTTCACCACGTTTCATGATCTAATCCATCAAATACTGCTGTTGCCTCAAACTTATTGTCTATTTCTTTATTCGCTTCTTTGTAGCAGCTTTCAAGTTGAGCCTGTTGCAATAAATATAAGGCTTGAGCAATAACTTCCGAACGGCTTTTGTAACAATTTACCTCTTGATAGCTCTCAATAAAGTCATACAATGGTTTGGACAAAGATATTGATAATTTTTGTGTATACATATTCATTTCCTCTGTTTGGTCATACTAAATTTACTACTAATAGTATTCTAGCAGAAATAAAACAATACGCAAAAAATATCGACAAACACAATCATCGCTATCTCCTTCCATACTCATGGTTTAACAAATAATAGATTGTTTTTAAAGTCAAAAAACACTTGATGCTCTTTGAAAAAGCTTGATCCAATCAGCCCGTCAAATGGAATCTCGGATTTTTGGATAAAGAACTCAGTTTTTGGCAGTTGGTTATCACCAAGCATAAATGTTGTTGTTTCAAAATATTGACAGGATGGGTTCTCTTTATAGGCGCAAGATTTTTTCTTTGCGGGAATTTTTACGGTTGATTTCATGATTGAATTGTTCGCCCCCGTATCCCATACCAGAGTAACATCAACACCATTAATTTTAGCAATTGTAGTTATTCCGTACTTATTGGAAAAAGGTATCTTCATCCAGCTTTTTATATCATATTGATGCGGGTATTCACCCGGCTTCATCAAAACAACCCGCGAGGCTTTATAATCAACCAGAACGTTGAATTGGCGCAACAACTCCAAACCTATTACGCCATTTTTCGCCGCTTCGAACCAAATAAACCCCTCGTCGTAATGTCCGCCCCATAGTTTATCCATTAGCTCACAAGATACGTTATGCATAGTCATATTCCCAATTTTAAGCTCAGGAACAGTGTAAACTTTCAAGCACATTACTTTGCCATCATCCCCGTGAAAGCAGCTTTTTTTGTTTGTTGGTATTATCTTTAAATGCAATTTTCTCACCAGTTCTTTGCTCAAGACAACATTGGAACGAGATGCCCCGTTGTCAAATATAAGAGGTATTTTGTGCCCTTGAATTTGTATTGATGTTACCGGTAACCCTTGAGTTGAAAGCTCAAGCGGCAAAATGGTTGTAGTTGCATCTGCTGCAAAGGATTGAATAGATATTGCCAGCAAAGTGATAAAAATTTTTAGCTTTATTTTCACGGATATTAACTCCTCATTTTGAATCTTGTTTGAACTCCAAAATATCGCCAGGCTGACATTCGAGATGCCGGCAAATCGCGTCTAAAGTCGATAGGCGCAAGGCTTTTGCTTTTCCAGTTTTCAGAATTGAAAGATTCTGCTCGGTAATTCCAATAGCATTTGCCAATTCGTTAGAGCGCATTTTACGTTTTGCCAACATTACATCTAAGTTGATAATTATCGTCATGATGTGCTCCTATACAACATATTGATTTTCTTCATGTAATTTACAACCTTCTGCCATGATCCATGAAATTACAACAATCATAATAGCGATAATAATGTTATAGGCGTCAGGGCCACCAAAAGTTACCGATGCATATTTGTGCCCCGCCGGATTGTGAAAGGTTAAGGCAAAAGTAATTAGCGCATCGTAAATAATATTGACTATTTGCCCAATTAACATGGTGATACCAATATTTCTAATATATTTAACATTGAGCGTAGTGAAGATTTTGCCTTGCTCGTAAAGCTTAAACAGTTCTACTAAAAAATATAAAACCGTCATAGTAACGGCTAGTGGTAGCAGTCCAATTGTAAATCCCCAAAAAGCATCGGTTTTTGTTATTGGATGTAAAATTTCGATATTCTCCGGAACAAAGCGGATTGTGCCTAAGTAATCGGGAATGAAATGTGGCGCAAAACTCCAATACGTAATTAACCATATTGGCCAAGCCACCATTGCAATTTGAAAAATGACTCTTAAAAATAAGCTCACACGCTGAATTTTGTTCATATTATTACCTCCACTTTGGATTTGATTTAAAATAACACGCGGAGATAATATTGAATAAATTATCGAATGTCAATAATTATATATTGTGTTGCATTAATAAATGTGTCGCTCATAAGTCGTAGTATACTTAGCCAAAAAAAATAGGAGGCTTGTAGCCCCCTATTTTTAAATATCTAGAACAGAACAGCTTAGCCCTCTAGCCATTTCCTTCCAACTGCAACTTAGCAAGCTGTGCCGCTGAAGTACCAGGATAGCGCTTTACAACTTGGTTCAATTCTTTCTTGGCTTGAGCGTCCCTACCCTGATTTTGATGAACTAATGCAAGTTTAAACATTGCGTCTGAAACGCGCTTTGATTTAGCATACTTGGTCGTTACTATTTTAAATTCCTCTTCAGCCGCATCGTAGTTCTTTTGTAAAAAATTGATCTCACCTAGCCAGTAGTGCGCATTAGCCACATAAACCCCTTTAGGATAGAGCCTCAAATAGTCACGCAATTTACTGCTGCTAGCCTCATATTTTTTACTTGGCAACAAATCAATTGCGGTCTGATACATTTGCTGCTCTTTAAGATATGCCTTGTCTGTTCTGGGCTTAACATCGCCATCATTTTTCTCAGCAGCAGTCACAGCAGTATCAGGCAAAGCCTCAACTATTTCACCTTCGCTGGTTGCAACCGGAACCACGTTTTCATTAATTTCGTTTTGCGCACCCGATGCCTTTGTCTCTACTGCCGGCTCGCTGGCTTTTGATTTTCCTACGCCCGGCTTCTCTAAACGTTGGTTTAAATCTTGATAAAAATTACGTAGCTGAGAATTAAGTTGTTCAATCTGATGCGCTTGGTCTTCAAGCTGGCCATTTAGCTTTTGCAAACGCTGTTGTAATTCATCAATTTTGCTTATCAGATTTTGCTCGTTGATGTTATTAATCTGTTGTTCCAATTTATTCATGCGCTGGTCGGCACTTAAATTGCTAACAGAAACAGATGGCTCTGATTTAACAACCGTAGATCGGGCTTGGCCAGGCTCGGCAATAGTTGTTTCAGGTTCGGATTTAACAACAGGCTTGGCTTGATTAGCGTCAGTAGAGTAATCAACTACTGGAACTTCAGCAAAGGCAAAAGAAGTAACAAATCCAAAAGCCAACATGGCAATAATTTTTTTTATCATAAATAATCTCGCAATTACAAACACCTGATTTAACAATTAACACCAACACTTGGACAAAACCAAGCGTTGGTGTTTTTAATCAAAAATTATGTTATTTCGCTTCGTAAACCAAATCAACACGTCTGTTCTGGCTATAGGCACTTTCATCATGCCCCTGGGCAATTGGCTTCTCTTTGCCATAACTTACCATAGCAATTTGCGTATCGCTAACACCCTGCTGCTTTAAAATTGCAGCCACTGCTTTTGCACGCTTCCAGCCTAAAGCAATATTATATTCTCTGCTACCGCGCTCGTCGGCATTACCTTCAAGACGAACCTTGGCGTTTGCATGGGAAACCAAATAATTAGCTTGAACATTAATTGATTCAACATCCGCTTGATGTACATCATATTGATTAAAATCAAAGCGATAGGTTTGATTATATGGGGCTTTTAACCTATTAGGTGAGTTTTCATCAGCAAAACCATCCTGATCACCCATACCAGACACTTCTGTACCATCTTGTTGACCACCAGATTTTTTAAAATGGCTGCATCCAGTTAACGCGCCAACACCAAGAGACAAGACAACAATTGCTAACAATCTAAACGTCTTCATTTTTTATCTCCAAAAATTAAAATTTAAAAACTCATTCGTATACACATGCTAGACTATATCAAACTCACTAGGCTGAGCCAGAAACCGTAGATTTTTGAGAATCGAAGCGCAGCATACTTTGTCGGTATGTGAGCATCGAATCGCAAAAATTTGCCTGGAGCAAATTTTAATTGACCGCCAGGTCAAGCCCGTAGGGCGCGGAGCATGGAAGCGCAGCGTAAAAAATCTACGGTTTATGGCCAGCATAGTAGAGTTTGCCTGCTTATTTACTCACCTTAGTTAATAAAAGGCGACCAAGCTGGTTCCTGTACTGCCCCCTCACCCGCCGGCAACAACAACTTCACACGCCCATCAATCGAAACCTCTGCAAGCATACCACGACTACCATTATTAGTAGCATAAACAACCATTTTGCCATTTGGCGCAACACTTGGGGACTCATTAAGCCCCGATTGCGTTAGCACCGTAGTGCGCCTTGATTGTAAATCTTCATGCGCAATACTAAACATATCTCCAACCTGATGCAACATTACAATTGCCTTACCGTTTGATGTAAATGACGCCCTAGCATTGTATGGGCCATTATAAGTAACACGCTCGACCTTTTTGTTATCGAGATAGACCCTGTAAATTTGTGGTCCGCCACCTCGATTAGAGGTAAAAATCAAAGAGTTCCCATCAGGAGCCCAATTTGGTTCAGTGTCTAATGACCAATCATCCGTAAGGCGCTCTAACTGATTAGTTGCTAAATCTAAAACATAAATCTTGGGATACCCGGTTTGGGTTAGCACCAAAGCCATTTTTCTTCCGTCAGGCGACCAGGCCGGAGCTCCATTGATACCAGGGGCTTTCGACAGAATTCGGCGCTTACCAGTTGCAAGATCTTGCACATAAATTGCCGCACGATTACCTTCAAATGACACATAGGCAATCTGTTTGCCATCAGGAGACCAAGCGGGTGACATTAATGGGAAGCTCGTAACCAATAAAGTACGAGGATTATAGCCATCGCTATCGGCTACTTGAAATTTGTACTGCCCTGAACGACCATGGCGTTTGGCCAGAATATAAGCTATTTTGGTAGAAAATATTCCTCGATCTCCGGTAAATTGCTGGTAGATGGTATCACTGATGTGATGGGCCAATTTACGTAACTTGTCCGTTTTTACCGTATACTCTTTTTCAAACAATTTATTTTTATTATAAACATCAAATAATTGGAAAACGACTTGAAACTGGTCACCGCCCAATGATTTAATTTGGCCAGTTACCACCCCTTCTACCTTTTTAGCACGCCACGCTTCAAAATCTATTGCCCCTGGTGACTGATTTGCGGCTTCCACCAATCTAAATCTGCCACTATTTTTAAGGTCACTGCTAACAACAACGCTTATTTGATTATCAGCCGATTTAATTGCCTCCTGCCCAGCAAAAGACGAAATTGCAATTGGAATGGCGTTATCTACGCCCTGGGTTAACTCAAGCTCTAAAACCGCTAATGCTGCATGCGAACAAAACAGCAAACTAAAACCAACTATCTTAAATATTTTCATCATCTTAACCACCTTCTAACATATATGAGAATTTTTTCAATTACTAATAACACCTTGTGGATTAAATCGCAATTTTATCGTGCGAAACTCATCAAATAGCCCCGGTTCCGTAGGCACAGGAAGCGGTGACGCTTTTAACACCGCCGTCTGCGCAGAGCGGTCTAAAATCGAGTTACCACTGCTGCTTAATAATTGCACGTCTAGCACTACCCCACCTGGAGCAACATTAATCAACAGTTGACACACGGCTTTGTCATCAACTCCATCGGGAACAATCCATTGCGAGGATATCGCCTGCAGAACTTGGGCTTTGTATTTATCAACCTCCCCTTGCGATTGACTACCATGAGCCTCGGACTGCTCCTCTGCCAATTGTTTTTGCTCTGCTAAAACCTGATTCTGCAGCATTTTTTGCATTTGCTGTTGTTGCTCCTTGGCCATCTTTTTTTGGTACACTTGCTTTTCTTTTTTTAGCGCAGCCATCTCTTTGGCTTGCTCAGCCAATAAGTATTTTTGTAAGGTAGTCTTTATCTGCGCTTTTTTAGCGGCGACATCTGGTTGTTGCTTTACAACCGGTTGCACAGGGGTGTCTTTGGTGATTTCTTCCTGCTTTGGCGCAACTGGCGGCTTATACATTTGATTGTCGATATTACGCTCACTAATTGCAACCGCATTGATAATGACACTCGACCGGCTCAACGCCAACGACCTTGAAGATGTAGTAAATTTAATTAGCAAAGAAAGCACCAGCGCCACATGTAGCACTATGGCAAAAACAAACGCCTGTTTGTAAGAACGCTCAATCATACATAACTGCATTATAGCAAATATTATTACGCGTATTTAAACAGCTTTTATAATATCATTCAACTCGTTATAATTGTTTACCATAAACTCAAAAAGATATCGAAATTGGAAAATATTCAAAAAAATTTAGAGCAGATTGAAAAAGCAATTGCTACTGCAGAAATTAAATATAACCGTCCGCCAGGATCGGTAACATTGGTTGCAGTGTCAAAATCCCACTCCATCGAAAAGATTAAGGAGGCAGTGGGCTGCCCTCAAACTCACTTCGGCGAGAGTTACTTACAAGAAGCTTTGGTTAAAATTAAAGAGCTTTCGTGTCAAAATCTCACCTGGCACTACATTGGCAGAATTCAATCAAAAAAGGCAAAATTGATCGCGCAAAACTTTTCTTGGGTTGAGACTGTTGCGAACTACGAGATGGCTGAATTATTGAATAAACACCGCCCCGCTGACTTACCACCTCTTAACGTTTGCATTCAAGTTAATATTAGTAATGAGACAAATAAAGCCGGTGTTTTACGTGAAGATATTTTACCGCTTGCTAAAAAAATTGCACATTTGCCTAAATTGAAGCTGCGCGGCCTGATGACAATCCCTGCCTATTCTGAAAGCTTTGAGCAGCAAATTAACCCCTTCCAAGATCTTTATTTAGAATTCAAAAGCTTACAAAACCACGGTATTGACATTGACACTTTAAGCATGGGCATGTCGAATGACTTCGAAGCGGCA
>CAZMGW010000006.1:0-24202 GCA_964565935.1 uncultured Coxiellaceae bacterium | reverse complement strand
CGCCGGGGCGACTATTGTTAGAATTGGAGCGGCGGTGTTTGGGAAACGAACTAAACACGCTTGTTAAAGAATCACATTATCAAAAATTTACACTATGGTACTATATAGGCCATAATACGGAAGTTTGTTTAGGGATAGCAGCCATGGAAATAAAATACTTATGAGCTTTCGAATCGAAAAACTATCAACCGATAAGCTAAAAATCATTTTCTCCGGACGACTGGATGTTGATAGCGTGGCCAAGCTTTGGGATCCGTGCACAACGATCGTTACCCAGAACAGTCCTACTTCGTTAATTCTTGATTTTAAAGATGTTGCCTATTGCGATGGGGCTGGTATCGCATTGATACAAACACTACGCAAGCACCAAATCGAGCAAAAACTGGATTGCATAATTGATAACCTACAAGCCGACTTTCAAAATTTGTTGCAATACATTGACCAACAACCTGATAAACCTAAACAAGAAATAGCATATGACGAAAAATTCTCCGAGCATGTTGGGCGTGTTACTGTTGATTTTTTGAAAATTTTTCATGAGAACATTGTTTTTTTAGGCATCCTCTCCTATCAGTTGTTTTTTACTTTGTTAAACCACAAGAAAATTCGCTGGCGAGACTCTTTAAGATTTGCTGAAGAAGTTGGCCCCCAAGCTTTGCCGATTGTCGCGCTTATTGGTTTTTTAATTGGATTGATTTCAACCTTTCAAGCCGCACCATCATTTAAGCAATTCGGCGCACAAGTTTATATGATCAATTTGGTCGGCTTGGGTTTGGTAAGAGAAATGGGCCCTTTATTAACGGCCGTTTTGCTCGCGGGTCGCACGGCCTCATCTTTTGCCGCGGAAATCGGTACCATGAAGATCAATCAGGAAATTGATGCGCTAAAAACTATGGGGCTCAATCCAATTCGTTTTTTAGTTGTTCCAAGAATTCTTGCTACGATGGTGATAACACCAATATTGGAGTCTTTTTTTATTATATTTGGCTTGCTTGGGTCAATGGTGGTAATGAGTTCAATAGGATACACAACCGATACCTTTATGAACCAATTACATCAAGCTATTGATTCAACAGATTATATTGGCGGATTGATCAAAGTTTTTGCATTTGGTTTCGTAATTGCTGGTGTTGGCTGTTTGCATGGTATTAAAACCCGTTTTGGTGCTAGAGCTGTCGGTCAATCTACTACTCAGGCAGTAGTCAGCAGTCTAATAATGCTCGTTGCGGTCGATGGCATCTTTGCATTAATATACTATGTGCTGGGGGTTTAATGCATGAATAATCCAATCATTGAGGTGCAAAACCTAAAAGTGCAATATGATTCCAGGATAATTTTAGAAAATATTAATTTTAAAATTCATCCAGGTGAGATTTTTATGATTGTAGGAGGATCGGGGTGTGGTAAGACAACCTTATTGAACCACATGATTGGTCTTTTGGAACCTTCGGCTGGGAATATTATAATTGATGGACAAAACATTAATCACGCCACCGAATCTCAACTGCTAGGAGTACTAAGAAAAATCGGGGTGCTCTATCAAAGCGGTGCTTTATTTGGCTCGATGACTTTGTTGGAAAATATTAGGTTGCCATTGGAGGAATTAACACAACTACCCCCAGCTGCCATCACCGAAATTGTGCATAATAAATTAAAAATGGTGGGATTGGATGGATTCGGCGACTACATGCCAGCTCAAGTTAGCGGAGGCATGCAAAAACGAGCTGCTATTGCTCGTGCAATGGCTCTAGACCCCAAAATATTATTCCTAGATGAGCCTACATCTGGACTAGACCCCATTAGTTCTTCTGAACTTGATGAAGTTATAGTAAAATTGTCCCAGATTTTAGGAATTACTTTTGTGATTGTATCGCACGATCTTTCAAGTATTTACAAAATAGCACAACGCGTTATTCTGTTACATGAAGGGCAAATAATTGCCATGGGGAACCCTGAGGAGTTGGGTAAAAGTTCTGACCCTCTAGTAAAACGCTTTTTTGCACATAAATTGGTATAGCTAAATGAATAATAGTAACGATATCAGTTATTTTAAAATAGGGACTTTCGTTTTGGTTGGCATGGGCTTGATAATCTTTGCCTTATTGGCGTTTGGTTCAAGTAAGCTATTCCAACCTATTGTTTATATTGAAACTTATTTCGAAGAATCAATTCAAGGGATATCTGAGGGCACACCAGTAAAATATCGCGGCTTGCAAATTGGCTATATTAAAGATATTGCCTTTACTAATGAAATATACAAAAACCTTAAGGATTCTGATGCAGAAATGCACAACCGCTCTATTTACGTAAAAATAGCAATTACCTCAAAATTATTTACACAACTTACAAAAAGCATGTTCCTAGTGCTATTAACGAAAGAGGTGGAACAAGGACTAAGGGTTAAACTAGTGGCCCAAGGGTTAACCGGACTCAGTTACCTCGAACTCAATTATGTTGATCCAAAATCCAGCCCACCGCTCACAATTAACTGGCGACCCAAAGATTTTTATATCCCCTCTGTACCCAGCACCCTAACCAGATTAAGCGAAAATGCTCAATACATCATGAACGAATTAAAAGATATAAATTTCAAAAAGGTATTTCAGGACATTAACCAATTAACTGTTTCTCTTTCTCAGGTAGCCACCAAAACTGACTACTCCTTAAGCCAAGTTAATGGCCCTCTAGCAGCAACTCTGCAAAACTTTAAGATTATTTCAAATAATTTACGCACCATAACCGAGCAATTAAAACTTAACCCCTCAAGTATGGTATTTGGCAAATCCCCACCACCCTTGGATCCGAGTAAGTTATGATAACCTTTAAACACATGACACGCTTGATAATATGTTGTTTGCTATGCTTGCCAACAATAGGATGCATTTCAGCAAAATATGTTGGACATCAACAATATTTATTAAACATAAAAGCTTTGCCCGAAAAGAAAATAACAAAAAACAAACGCTCGATTTTTGTTGATCAAATAACAGCAATTACCCCTTATGATCAGGTTGATTTTCTTTATCGTATAAGTGCAACCCAATATTTAACCGACTATTATCACAGTTTTCTGGTATCCCCCACAGAACAGCTTGAACCAGCGCTGGCAAATTATCTCAAAGCTTTAGGAAAGTTTAATTTGGATGCGGCGGAATCATTAACACCACAAAATAAACTACAAGTGCAAATTTCAGAACTTTACGCCGACTATCGCAATCGCGCCTGCCCTCAAGCGGTAGTTGCAATACATTTCATACTAACCAAACAAACGAACACTAAGAACGATATCTTATTTGATCAAACATTATCAGCGAAAGTTGCTTTAAAGGAGAAAGACACCAATAGCCTGTTAGCAGCATGGAGCAAGGGGTTACAAAGCATTCTTACACGCGGGGTGCGCGCATTAAACATAGCTGCATCTAAAACCAACTAATTACTTAATATTTAATAATCCAAAGGAGACACAATGAGCCAATATTTATTTACCTCAGAATCAGTAGCGGCGGGACATCCAGATAAAGTTGCAGATCAACTTTCAGATGCCGTGTTAGATGCGATTATCCAACAAGATCCTACCTGCCGGGTTGCCTGTGAAGCTTTAGTTAAAACTGGCATGGTTTTAATTGCGGGCGAAATTACTACCACCGCATGGGTTGATATCGAAGAGTTGGCGCGCAAAGTTATTCGTAAAATTGGTTATGTGGACCCAGCCCTTGGTTTTGACGCTGATTCGTGTGCGGTTTTAAGTGCAATTGGTAAACAATCACCGGATATCGCGCGAGGTGTTGATGCTCATAAAAATAAAGAGCAAGGCGCCGGTGATCAAGGCTTAATGTTTGGTTATGCTACTAACGAAACCGAAGAATTAATGCCCGCCCCTTTGATGTACTCTCATCGCTTAATGGAGCGTCATGCCAAAGTTTTGCATGACAATAGCTTGCCCTGGATTAGACCGGACGGCAAAAGTCAAGTTACGGTACGTTATGAGGATGGCAAACCAATCGCCATAGAAACCGTTGTGTTATCTACACAGCACACGGCTGATATTTCCCATCATGAACTAAGCGAAGCAGTTATTGAAGAAATTATTAAACCTGTGCTGCCTGCAAAATTAATCAAAAACACAAAATATTTGATTAACCCAACAGGGAAATTTGTAATCGGTGGGCCCAAAGGCGACACTGGTTTGACTGGACGCAAGATTATCGTTGATACCTATGGCGGCGCAGCGCATCATGGCGGTGGTTGCTTCTCAGGCAAAGATCCATCTAAGGTTGATAGGTCTGCTAGCTATATGGGACGCTACATTGCCAAAAACATTGTGGCAGCGGGTTTAGCTGATAAATGCGAAATTCAAGTCGCCTATGCAATTGGTGTGGCAAAGCCGGTTTCTATTAATATTGATACTTTTGGTACTGGTAAAATTGCTAATGAGCTCTTGGTTGAATTAGTTGAAAAACATTTTGATCTTACCCCAGCCGGAATTATTACAACTTTAAATTTATTGCGCCCAATTTATTATAAAACTGCGGCTTTCGGCCATTTTGGCCGCGAAGACGCCCACAGTTTTACTTGGGAACGTACTGATAAAGCCAAGCTTTTGCGAGAAGCAATATAAATTAAAGAATGAAAAACTTATTTAACATAGTTCTCATCGGACCCATGGGGGTCGGCAAAACCAGCATCGGCAAAGCCTTTGCCAAAGAAGTTGGTTGGAATTTTCATGATTCTGATCAAGTTGTCGAAGAGCGCGCTGGCGTTGATCTTTTGTGGATTTACGATTTGGAAGGCGAGGAAGGTTTCCGCGAGCGTGAACAAAAAGTAATTGCAGAATTAGCGCAAAAACGGAATATTGTTTTGGCAACTGGGGGGAGTACCGTTGCCACATTAGAAAATCGCACCGCAATCGCAACTAATGGATTTATAATATACTTGCGCACCTCTTTGGATGATCAACTGATTCGTACCGGCTATGGGAAAAAACGTCCATTATCTGCCGAAACTGAAGAAAGGCGCAGTATTTTAAAGCGACTGCGCCAAGAATATGAACCTCTTTATGAAGAATTGGCAGATCTTATTTATGACACCGATCATAAACCAACACGAGCAGCCGTTGCAGATTTAATTACGCTAATACAGAAACAGAAGGCTCTCAAATTAGCGACTCTTTAATTGCTCCGCCGTTAGAAGAAAAACCTCGCCCTCTCCTTGCTCAAATTCTAACCAAGTAAACGGCAAATGCGGATATTTCTGCAAAACCACGGGCTCGCTATTACCAACCTCAACCACCAAAATACCGTGCTTTGACAAGTGCTTTGGTGACTCTTGGAGAATTTTTTCAACTATTTCATCCCCATTTTTACCAGCAAGAAGTGCGCGGCCCGGCTCATGCAGATATTCCTTTGGCAAGGTTTGCATCTCTGCCCGACCCACATACGGTGGATTGCTAACAATAATATCGTAAGTCTCTTTTTTAAGGGCACTAAACAGATCGGACTTTAAAAGCCTGACTCTTTTTTTAACTGAATGCTTGGCGCAATTTATTGCAGCTACTTTTAGTGCATCCGCTGAAACATCAATCGCGTCAACCTTCGCATTAGGAAATGCATATGCACAGCTAATGGCTATACAACCACTTCCAGTACCGATATCTAAAATGCGCTTGACTTTTTTCGGATCAATCCACGGAGCAAAGCGGTTTTGAATTAATTCTCCCATCGGCGAACGGGGAATCAACACACGTTCATCAACATAAAAAGATAGGCCAGCAAATCCTGCTTCTTGGGTTAAATATGCCGCGGGAATGTGCTCTTTAATACGTCGATTAATGATTTTTATTACAGCTTGCTTTTCACCAGACGTTAGTTGTGCATCTAACATAGATGGGTCTATATTCTGTGGTAAATGCAAGGCGTGTAAAATCAAATAGATAGCCTCATCCCACGCATTATCAGTTCCGTGGCCAAAATAAATTTTTGCTTTTCCAAATTGGCTTACTGCAAAACGAATAAAATCGCAAGGTGTGTTTAATTCTTTAGGCTTATTTGTTTTTTTAGATGCTGGTTTTTTTAATGCCATAATTCCCCATCTTTTTTATAGCTGCTCAATCTGCAAGTATTCTGGCACAACGCACTGCCAATGCAAAGCATCGCTAATTTTACTTTGCAGAGCTTCAGCAGCAACTGGGTCGCCGTGGGTTATAAATACTTTCCGTGGTTGGGTTGTTATGCCCTTTAGCCAATTAATCATTTCTTGATAATCGGCATGTGCTGAAATATTACTCAGGGCGACAACCTCAGCATTTACCGTAACGAGTTCGCCATAAATTTTAATTGTTTTGTTACCACGCAATAAAGCATCCCCGCGAGTCCCAATCGCTTGATAACCAGACAATAAAATCACATTGCGGCTATCATTAGCCAAAGCTTTGATGTGATGCAATACACGCCCACCGGTAAGCATACCGCTAGCGGCAATAATAATTTTTGGAAACTGATTAGCATCTAGCTGTTTAGACTCTTCAACCGAATTTACATAGTGCGCCACATGCAAAGCTGCCACGCAAACGCTAGCAGAAAGCTTATGGTCTTCTTTATGGGCTAGCATAATATCTGTTACGTCTTGCGCCATCGGACTATCTAAAAAAACCGGTATTTGAGGGATTTTCCCCTCTTGCTGCAGTTGATAAATATAATACAAAATAGATTGCGCTCTACCAACAGCAAAAGTTGGAATAATCACCGTACCTCCTCGTTCAGCAGTACGTTTAATAATCTCACCTAACTGTTCCTTAGGATCAATTTGTTCATGCAGGCGATCGCCGTAAGTTGACTCTATTACTAAATAATCAGCTGTAGCAATCTGCTCTGGTGGAATAACGCATAAATCGCTAACTCGTCCTAAATCCCCAGAAAATAAAATCGAAGTTTCTTGATGTTTAGCTAATAAAGATGCGGCTCCAAAAATGTGCCCCGCGTGATTAAAACGGAAGTTAATATCACCAATCATGAAATCTTGGTGGAAAGGGACTGAAGTAAATTGAGACAATACCGCTTCAGCGTCCGCCTGGGTATAAAGCGGCAAAGCTGGTTTATGCTTTGAATAACCGTGTTTGTTGGCGCGATATGCTTCCTCTTCTTGTAGATGTCCACTATCAAGCAACAAAATTCTGCACAACTCTTTGGTGGCCGGTGTGCAATAAATCTTGCCACGAAAACCATTTTTGACGAGAAGAGGTAGATAACCTGAGTGATCTAGATGCGCATGAGTTAATACCACCGCATCAATAGTCGATGGCGCAATCGGAAATTGCACCCAGTTGCGTAACCGCAGTTCTTTAATACCTTGAAACAAACCGCAATCAACCAAAACTTTTTTATCGGTTTTTAATAAATATTTAGACCCAGTTACGGTCTTAGTAGCTCCCAAAAATTGTATTTCCATTTTTATCCTATTTATAATTATTATATAAATACCACGTTTGGTTTTTACCCTGGTCCCGATCCTGATTCCTGACCTGGGGCTGAATCTTGCTCTGACCCTGTTTGTTGCCAAGTCGGACGTGATAAAACCTGCTCCGGATGTTGTTTGTCATAACGCTCACTTAGTTCCTTCAGAGTTTTCCCTCCCCCGTATTCTGCAATTGACTCAAACGAGGTCAGTGCTTGAATTTTTGCGGCATCGAAAGCTTTTAAATCTGTCTTTGTCAACTAATTGCTTCGGGCTGCTTTCGTCGGTTGTAATCAACGTACCGTCAATGTCGAATAAAACAATATCGCCTTCTTTAAATTCTTCTGCATAAAGTTGGCTGATTTTGGGAGTAACAACTCTCTCCACCACGACACGATCAATGGGTTGGCTTTGACTAACGCTATCGGGTAACATAAATCCTCTTTTAATATGTCTGCAAAATTCTTAATAATTCCTTTTCGTCGATTATCTTGACCCCTAATTTCTCAGCCTTGGCTAATTTTGATCCGGGATCAGCGCCGATAACCACATAAGTAGTATTTTTAGAAACGCTTTCCGTAACTTTTGCCCCAAGAGCGTGTAACTTTTCTTTTGCCTCTTCTCGACTCAAAGACTCCAAACTACCGGTTAACACAAATGTTTGGTCAGCCAGAGGCTGGTTAACAGCTTTCTCAACTTTGGGCCAATGGATGCCCGATTTAAGCAAGTTCTCAATTAACTCTCGATTATGCTTCTGTCGAAAAAAAGTCACGATTTGTGTGGCCACAACGGGTCCAATATCGGCAATAGCTTCTAACTCTCCAATCTCAGCGTGCATTATTTTATCCAAATCACCGAAGTGCTGGGCTAAACTTTGCGCTGTGGCTTCGCCCACCTCTCGTATTCCCAAAGCGTAAATAAATCGAGGCAATGTTGTGCTTTTACTCGCGGCAATTGCTTGCAATAAATTTTTTGCTGATTTTTCTCCTTTACGTTCAAGCGCCTCAACTTTTTCTTCGGTTAAATCATAAAGCTCAGCCACATTATTGACGAGGCCAGAATCAACCAATTGATCCACAACCCTATCGCCCAAGCCTTTAATATTTAATGCACCCCGTGAAGCAAAGTGCTTAATCGTTTCTTTGCGTTGGGCGCTGCAATACAAACCACCACTACAACGCGATATAATTTCGCCTTCTATCTTTATTATTTCAGAACCACACACTGGGCAATGTTTGGGAAGAGCAACCGGCTTTGTACCTTCGGGACGTCGTTCCTTAATCACAGATACCACCTCAGGAATTACATCACCTGCGCGCCTAATAACAACTGTATCCCCCACTCGTACATCCTTGCGCCAAACTTCTTCAATGTTGTGCAAGGTCGCGTTGCTAACTGTGGCGCCACCAACAAAAACCGGTTCGAGACGTGCAACTGGGGTTATCGCTCCAGTTCGCCCAACCTGAAATTCAACATTTAATATCCGAGTTAACTCTTCTTGTGCAGGAAACTTGTGCGCGATCGCCCAGCGTGGTGCGCGCGAAACAAACCCGAGCTGATTTTGCAGTTGCAAATCATTTACTTTATAAACCACGCCATCAATTTCATATGGCAGAGCATCACGCTTTTTACCAATAGATTTGTAATAATCAAAACACCCGCTAACACCTTTAACCACTTTTATTTCCGGATTAATTCTCAAACCCCATGCTTTTATTTTTGATAATATTTCACTGTGTTTAGTCGGCAATTTCCCATCAGTCACTTCGCCCAAAGCATAACAAAAAATATCTAACGGTCGAGTAGCCGTTATCCTAGGATCAAGTTGGCGCAAGCTGCCAGCTGCCGCATTGCGCGGGTTAACGAAGGTCTTTTCCCCCAATTTTTCGGCATTTTCATTGAATTTCTCAAAACCTTTCAGCGGCATATAAACTTCGCCACGAATCTCTAACGTGCGAGGAAAATCCTTGCCATGCAGCACCAATGGAACACTGGGAATAGTTCGCACATTTGACAAAATATCTTCGCCAACAACGCCATCCCCTCGAGTGGCTGCCTTAATTAAAACACCATCTTCATAAACCAAACTCACAGCTGCACCATCAATCTTGGGTTCACAAACATATTCGATTTCAGCTTCTATTTTTAACCGCTCATGAATACGGCGATCAAAATTTATTACATCGTCTTGGGCAAAGGCATTATCGAGCGACAACATCGGTATTGAGTGGCGTATCTGTTTGAAAGATTCAGAGGGCTTAGATCCTATACGTTGCGTAGGTGAATCCGGGGTAATCAACTCAGGATGAGCCGCCTCTAATTGCTGTAATTCACGAAACAAACGGTCATATTCTGCATCAGGAACTTTGGGTTGATCAAGAATATAATAAGAATAGCTGTAATCATTGAGCAGGTTTTTTATGTTTTTTATTGAAGCCATCATGAGGTGTTTTAGTCAAGGTTATCGAGCAAATCCGCCACATACAAATTACTTGTTTCCACGGTGCAAATTTTTTCCCGCAACCGTCTAATCACCGCAGCATTTATTGGTTGGTGCAAATCATCGCAAATTTCGCCACCAAGCTCCTCTACCAATTGGCGTGCTACATCTAGCATCAAATCAAAACGCGCCATTAATTTCTGTTTGGAATCCAGTCGCATAAACATCACCAAACCAACACATTGGAAAGCGCCCATGTCGTCTATAGTAAACGAACCTTCGGGAGTAGCCGCTGCGATACTAAACCACACACTGCCCCCACCCTCTTCGCTCTCATAGCGATGAAAAATATTCATTTCACCGAAACGCAATCCCACAGATAAAAGCGTCTGTAAAAGCTCATATCCCATGTAGGGTTTATCAGGAAAAGCTTGGATTTGCAGCACAATAATATTCGGATCGTATGCAGGCTTATTAGCAACAGCTGGATCTTGCTGTTCCGCTGATTCATCAGATACAACAGAGCATGGCAAATTGAAATCAATTATTGGTTCGCGCTTGATATTAGTTGCTCTCTTTTTTATGCATTTGCGTTGATATAAAAACAACCAGCCAATGGCCGCAAGAACCAACACAAGTATTAGATAAAAAAATAACGATGACATTATATTCCCTCTCCCTATTTTTTATCTGCCCCAGCCAAAGCAACTGCTGACTCAATATCAACCGTAACAATTCGTGACACCCCAGCTTCCTGCATGGTTACACCAATTAGCTGCTCTGCAATTTCCATTGTCAGCTTATTATGCGTTACAAAAATGAACTGGACTGTTTTCACCATCTCTTTTACTAAACTACAAAAACGCGAAACATTAATATCATCAAGCGGCGCATCAACTTCATCTAACATACAAAACGGCGCGGGAGTTAATTGGAAAATAGAAAAAATTAAGGAAATGGCCGTTAAAGCTTTTTCACCGCCAGATAACAAATGAATACTAGAGTTACGTTTGCCCGGCGGTTGAGCCATAATCATTACACCGGTCTCAAGAAGATCATTGGTGGTTTGTTCTAGATAGGCTTTGCCACCATTAAAAATTTTCGGAAATAAATCTTGGAATTTTTGATTAATGCTATCATAAGCCTCTTTGAAGAGCTCTTTGGTGTCATGATCAATTTTATGAATCGCACTTTCTAAAGTATTTAATGCATTTACCAAATCTTGGTTTTGCGCATCCAAATAATTTTTACGCTCGTGCAGTTTCTCAAATTCTTCGATGGCCGCCAAGTTAATCAAACCAAGCCGTTCGATGCGTGATGTTAGATGAGCTATTTTTCCTTCCCACTCATTAATATTAGCGTCTTCGGGAATCGTCGAGACTAGGCTCTCTAATTGCAACTCAAGCTCAGCAATTTGTTCTTGATAGGTGGTGCTGCGAACTTGCAAGCCTTGCCTTTCGGTTCTTAATTTCTCTAAAGAAGCTCGGATTTGCTCATTAATTTCCTGATACTCAGCATACTTCTGTTCTAGTTCACGTAGCTCATGCTCAACGTTTGCCACCTGCTGTTTGGCTGAAGCCAATTCCGCCTCTATTTTAAGACGTTGCTCCAATTCTTGTTGCAATTCTTGAGTAAAACCTGCCAGTGGTACCTCGTTTTCAACCAACGAGCTTTCGATATTAGCCTGATGTTCTTTTAAACCAACCAACCGAGTATTGGCACGCTCTAAACTTTGAACTAAATAATCAACCTGCTTTTGTATTAACTCCAAACGCATGGTCAGATTAGCGACATTTTGCTGTTCTTGGCTAGCACGCTCACGAACGGCCACCAATTGCTGTTGTATTTGATCACGGCTTTCGGTTTGAGTTTTTCGCTCAGATTCGTAAATAGCTCTTTGAGTTGCTGCTTCTTGCCAAGATTTTTGGATTACGCTTAATTGCTCTTTTTCGCTTTGAATGTTTTGTTCATGAGTTTTGGTTTCTTGCTCAAGATGTTGTTCACGTTCCCGGAGATGATTCAATTGAGTTTGCTTGGCGCTCACTTGGCTTTGAACTTCACTATACTCTGTAGTAAGCGTGCGTATTTGCTGCTGCAACTCTTGGTATTCTTGCTCTAAAACCACCAAAATGTTTTGTTGCCGAGCAAACTCGTTTTCCTGCTGTGTACAGTTGCTTTGTTCCTGCTTAATAATTAAATGTAGCTCCTGCAGTTCACGTTCGCGCTGTAAAACGCCGGATTTTTGGTTGGCATCATAAGCAACCCGTACCCAGCCTGCGCCCAACCAAACACCATCTTTAGTAACAATTGATTCGCCCTGACCAAGTTTAGAGCGTAGCACCAATGCTTCGGCAATATTCTCTGCAGCATAAACTCCGTGCAACAAATTATTCAAAGAAAGCTTTGAATTTACTTTGCTTGATAAAGTTGTTGCCTGAGAAGTTATTTGCTCTTGTGCTGGTGTGGCAATGTCGAATAAAACCAAATTCCCGTGAGTTAAAGTTTTTACCGTAGAAATAATATTATTAACGTTATCAACACAAACTGCTTCAAGATACGCGCCAAGAACTGTTTCAACTGCAGTTTCCCAACCAGGAACAACCTGCAATTCTTGTGCCAAACGAGGCTTTTGATCAAGATCATGCTGCTTTAGCCAATCAACTAAAACCGCATCATTTTTTCCCAAAGCAGTTTGTTGCAAGGCTTCGAGAGAAGAGCGGCGGCCGGTTAGAGATTGAAGTTTACTGCGAATTTGATCAAGAACCACAGCAAGATTGTTATTGATATCGCGCTGTGAGGTGATTTGCTGCTGTTTAATGGCCGAATCACTATGCAGCTTTTCGTGCTTGATTTTTAAATCTTCGAACTTGTTGTTTAAAGCGTCAAATTCCACCGTCAAAGTAGCAAAATCCAAACTCGCGAGTTCGCTTTTGAATTTCTCCAGGTTTTGAGTTTCCTGTGAAATCCTTTGTTCCAGATGTTGAATCCGTGTTTGCTCAACTTCAAGCCGCTGGGAAATTTGCGCAGCATTAACATTAAAACTATCCCAACTCTGTTGCCACGATTGCATTTGCTGCTCTGCCTCTTGCAGCTCCTGTTGCGACTTTGCTGCGGTTATTTGGAGTTGGGCAATTTCGGCTTCTAGTTTTATTTTTTCCGCTGATAATAATTCAATTTGATTTTGATCGGTTGTTTGGTGGGCAACAGTCTCTTGCCAAACTTGATTTATCTGCGCCAAATCTTTGGTCAACTGCTCACGACGCTCATTGATATGCTGAATTTGCTGCTCTAAACGCGCAATATTGGCGCCCATGCTGTAATAATTGGTCTGGATTTCATTGAATTTTTCGGTATCGACATTGCGTTGTTCGCGTAATTGAAAAATTCTGGCATTAAGAGCATGTGATTCAGTGGTTTTATTTTCTAGCTGGAGCTCTTCGTTTTTAATTAACCCTTCTTGCGTTTCTAACTTCCGTGCCAATTCTTGCCAATGCAGTGCGTGCAACTGCGCTTTAGTTAAACGCTCCTCTTGTTTTAGTTTTTTATAACGCTCCGCCGCATTAGCCTGGGATTTTAAATTCTTAAGTTGTTTCTCAAGTTCTTCTCGTATGTCATTGAGCCTTAAAAGATTTTCTCTGGTGTGTTTTATGCGGTTTTCGGTTTCGCGACGTCGCTCTTTATATTTTGATATTCCGGCGGCCTCCTCTATCATGACCCGCAATTCATCAGGTTTGGCTTCAATTATCTTGGAGATCATGCCTTGTTCAATAATGGCATAACTACGCGGGCCCAAACCGGTACCAAGAAAAATATTGGTAATGTCCTTACGCCGACAGCTAGAATTATTAAGAAAATAATCGGAAAATCCATTACGATCGACTTCGCGACGGATTGAGATTTCACTGTATTGAGCGTATTCGCCGCCAAGACTCGCATCGCTATTATCAAAAATCAGCTCTACCGCAGCTTGGCCAACTGGTTTACGAGAAGAAGAACCGTTAAAAATCACATCGGTCATCGATTCGCCACGCAACTGCTTCGCCGAGATCTCGCCCATTACCCATCGCACAGCGTCGATGATATTTGACTTACCGCAACCATTCGGCCCAACAACACCGGTCAAGCTGCTTTGCAGAAGGATTGTTGTTGGATCAACAAAAGATTTAAAACCCGACATTTTTATTTTTTTTAGCTTCATAGTCTCGCCAACACCACACGGTTAAGCGTAATAAAATAACAGTTTCTCAGAAAAAGAGAAGGGTTTCGTGTAATTTAACATAAAAAACATTTTATTATAAATCAACATATTAAACGGTTTCGGTTTATTTGCCTCGATCTACTTTATAGTCTAGAATCCATGCCCAATATTTCTTGTTTCATGGGGCCGTAGCTCAGCTGGGAGAGCGCCGCGTTCGCAATGCGGAGGTTGGGAGTTCGATCCTCCTCGGCTCCACCATTCTGTAAGTGATAACGTATGAAAATCATTTTAGGCTCAAAATCACCAGGTAGAAAACAAATACTTACAAAAATAGGATACGAATTTACAATAATCGACCCCAACATAGATGAAAAAGCAATCCGTAATGATGACCCCGAACAATTAGTTTCAGCCCTTGCCAAAGCTAAAGCTCAAGCAATATTGCCAAAAATAAATGAACCCACAATATTAATTACCTCTGATCAGGTAGTACGCTGTAATGGTAAAATTTTAGAAAAACCTAAAGATCAAAACGAGGCACGTGAATTTTTGCAGATGTATATGCAACATCCGGCTGAGACAATTACAGCAGTAACAGTTACGAACACCTTAAATAAAAAACAAGAAACCGGGGTTGATACCGCTAAAATCTGGTTTCGCCCTATATCGGAAACCATGATCAAAAAAATAGCATCGCAAGAATACGTTGTGCATTGCGCGGGTGGATTTTCGCTTGGTGATCCTATGCTTAAAAAATATATTGCGAAAATCGATGGCACCCCAGAAAGCATTACGGGTTTACCAATAGAATTGACTCAACGATTAATACTGAGGGTTGCTTGATTTAGAATGATAATTCGCCCCGGTGGCACAGCTGGATAGCGCAGTCCCCTCCTAAGGGACAGGTCGGAGGTTCAAATCCTCTCCGGGGCGCCAAATAGGCTATTTTTTTGATATACAATCACTTTCCCTGTAAAATAAAAAACAACACTAATAAAGGAGACCCTCATGACAAAATTATTCTACTTAAGCGAGATTGTTAAATTTGCTATTGAAAAAGAAAAGGAAAGCATTGCTCTTTACAAAGAACTAAGTGAAAAAGTTAGCAACAACAACATGAAGGATCTTTTTCATCAATTGATGCTAGACGAAGAAAAGCATGAGGATTTTTACGTTAATCTCCTAAAAACCGTACCACAAGAACAATCCCCGGGAGTAAAAGAGAATGAAGAATATGATGCTTATATGCAAGAACTAATATTCACCAGCCGAGCAGTTCCTCATTTAAGATTAGAAAATCTTACTGACATCAAATCGGCTTTAGATTATGCAGCTGCTCGAGAAAAAGACTCTATTGTTTTTTACGTCGGGCTAAAAAACTACCTTCCAGAACACAATAAAGAAAAAATTGATCCTATAATTAACGAAGAATCGCGACATATGGCTAAGTTATTGTTCTTAAAAAAACACATGTAACAAGCCATAGCGCCAACTTGGTAATATGGAAATACAAAAAAACTTCGGATTTACCATCCTAGAGCTGGTTATTATCATCGTAATTTTAGGTGTGGTTGCTGTAATTACCTCAATTAAATTGCCGGGGACTTCTGTCAATGTCGTCGCCCAAGCGACTCAATTAGCCAATGACATTCGCTATACCCAGAATCTTTCGATGGCAAGAAATCAACACTATAGATTAGTAATCACCTCTTCATCCAGCTATGCAGTTCGAGATGGCTCTGGAAACACAGACTATAACATTAACTTAGGTTCCGGAATCATACTGTCACCGTCCGGCTACACAATCATTTTTAACAGCAAAGGGGTTCCTTATTCAGACGACTCCACTCCTCTCGCCAGCACCGCAACTATATCGGTAATTTCTAGCGAACAAACCAGCGTCGTATCTATAACCCCTAAAACTGGCCGGGTAACAACATCATGAATAAAAATCAAGGCTTTACTTTAATGGAGCTAGTAATATTTATTGTGATAATGGGGATACTTGCCGCTAGCATTTTGACGTCATTTAATACCGTACTCCGAGGAACGGGTCGCACAAATTATCAAACATCTGCGACAGGATATGCAGTAAAATGTCTCGAGTGGTTTTTGGGGCAACGCTCCTTAGTAGGATTTAATAATATCAGCTGCAACACTACCGTACCAAATTTTTGTACTGTCCCCAGCGGTTATACCATAACTACAAATGTAAGCTGTGCTGAAAGCTACTATGGTGACACTGGTAATTATAAAACAATTACTGCAACAGTTAGCGGTGATCTTGGTGGCGCAAATTTGTCCACGATAATTGCCAACTATTAAAGGTGCTAATTGAAAAAACCAACAAAAACACAAGGAGGATTTACGTTAATTGAGCTGGTGCTCGTCATTATAATTGTAGGTATTATACTTGCCGGATCAAGCAATTTAATGGCTCAAGGATTTAGATCTTTTATTGCAACAAGAGATATCCTAAACGAAAACCGGCAAACTTCCATTGCCATTGAAAGCATGATACGCGATTTACACGCTATTCGCTCAACTTCAGATATTACATCGGCAAGCAGCGCTACCATCACCTTTAATGATACAGCAGGGAACTCTATTGCTTATAGCAAAAGCGGCTCTATACTAACGCGCACGGAAAACAGCGAACCGCAAATCCTTGCGGATAATCTACCGGACCTGAGTTTTGAGTATTACGCTAATAATGGCACCAGCATAAGCGGGGCTACTCCATCGGCCATTCGCTATGTTACTGTAAACACTGGCTCAAATAAACCCGCTACTACAGTCTATCCGCCGAATTTAAAGTAGGGTTATCTGAGCATTCAAAACAAAAAACCACCAAGGATTTTTATCGCTTGGTGGTTTTTTTATTGAAAAGAAAAAATAAATTTTACACTTTTATACTGATTTACCACTAGCCCAGTAATAAATTACCCAATTGCGCCTTACCTTCTTCCGTAAATCGAGTATCCTTTACTAATATGTCAACCAGATATAATCCAGCTAAATAATTGACAAGCTGATCTGAGACTTGGGTATTCCATAAATACAAGCGATGTAACTGTCGCAACTGAGCAATATATGGCCCAATTACATCCGTGATGCCTTTCAGTCCATCGAAACTCAAATATTGCATTTGTTGAAAATGGACAAGGTGTGGTCCAATTGCATCAGTAACTGTGGTATCCTGCAAATCCAAATGACGCAGCTGTTCTAACACATCAATATATTCTAAAATACCATCAGTAACTGCAGTCTCTGCCAAGATCAATTTTTGTAACTGCTTCCAATTAACAAAACATTGTCCAATTGCATCTGTAACTCTTGTGCCAGTCAAATCCAATGTTAGCAACTCATTTAAACCTGCAAGATGTGGGCCAATATCATCGTTGATTCCTCGATTGCCATTCAAATTCAAACCTTGCAGTAATCTTAAATTAGCAAGATGTGGACCAATAGCACTTGTAACCTTTGTATAAGATAGATTCAAAGTACGCAGCTGAGTCAACCTGCCAAGAAAAGGACCAATTTCATCCGTAGTCCATGGATTACTTGATAAATTCAAAGTTTGTAAGCCTTGGTGTCTATCCAATAATTCTATTATATTTTGAGTGGTGACTCTTTGCTTTCCCTCAGGACCTTTTATGTCAAACCCCAAAGTAAGCTCAGTTGATTGTGGGTTAAGATGTAATATCTCTTCAATCTGCTCACTTGTATACGCAAAACTAGCAGTTGCATTAAGAAATATGGCGCTCGCTGCCGTAAAACAACATAGATACTTTTTCAAAATACTCATCTTTGGTGGTAAAAAAGCTGTAATTGTTGCTTGTTGTTCCGCAGTCGATAAAAATTTCATACACTTGCTCCAATAGTTAACATTACAAACAACTATAGCAGGTAATTTTAATAAATAGATTAAGGAAAGCTTAAGCAATCAAAATGTTATTTATTTTTATAGTAACCGATTGAATTTTAAGACAAAATTATACAGCTGGTTCGGAAATACTAACAACCTTATACCCGCCTTCATGATCACGGCGCATAAATACGACAAGATCAATAGCCTCTCTTATAAGATGAGCAGGAACAACACTTACAATTTCATGCACCAGATCCTCAAGACGCGAAATAGTTGCCTCAGGACTATTGGCGTGAATAGTACAAATTCCACCCGGATGGCCTGTATTCCAAGCCTTCAATAACTCAAGGGCCGAACTATCGCGCACCTCACCGACGATAATACGGTCAGGCCTCATACGCAAAACCCCTTTAACCAAGTCACGCATAGAGATGGTGCTTGTTGACATAAGTTTTACACAATCAGCAACTGCAACTTGTAACTCCGGCAAATCTTCGAGCACTATAACCCGATCCTTGGAATCTTTTAGCTCATGCAAGAGAGCATTAGCAAAAGTGGTTTTACCCGAAGCTGTGCCGCCAGCAACCAAAATATTTTTGCGCTCTTTAATTGCCGCACGCAAATAATCGGCTTGTTCTTCGGTTAAACTTCCAGCAGCAACATAATTATCCAATGTGAAAATACGTACGGCTCGCTTACGAATAGCAAAAGCTGGAGCCGCTACTACCGGGGGTAACCAAGCTTGAAATCTGGATCGCGTTTCAGGCAACTCACAAGCAACCTCGGGATGTTCGTAGTCTGCAATTTCTTGATGATAGGCGGCGGTTAATTTAATTATATTTGCAGCCTGTTTGGCATTAAAAATAATATCGGTAAAATATTTGCCTTTTGTGTATGACTCAGCCCACAATTTGCCATCAGGATTGAGCATTACTTCAATAATATCGTCGTCATTTAAAAGCGCCACTATGTCTTCACCCAAAGAGGTGCTGAGCATGTCAAGGTGGCGCTTTGTGGTTTTAGTTTCGTGCATATATACCCTGTATCAATTGAATCTATGAGCTATTTTCGCAAAACGAGGCCTGTACTTGTCTTCGCACCTAAATTCAGCTATCCCTAGCTATGAGCTCTACAACCAACGCACCCCGAGAACATGAATATTTATAAACCAACATCTGTAATAAAAACAGGCACGGCGCGCCCTAAAATATCGCTTGAAGAAATCGCACCAAAGTATCTCCCATCAAACGAACGTCTTCTTTTGGTGCTTAAAAGTAAGTACTGATCCGCATTAAGTTTACCGCAAATTTTGGTTCGTGGCAGTATTTTTTCAGGGGCATAGAAACGGTAAACATCACCCACTCTTTTGCCATTAACCCAAACTGCCTCATCACGAACACAAACGTCATCACCAGGAACTGCAAAAACGTACTTTATGATTAAGCCACTCTGGGGAACCCATTTGCGCTCTTTAAGAAAATTAAGCACCGGCTTGGGGGGAATAAATTCTACAACATCATAGCGCTCAATCTTTTTTGTTGGTACTACCAAATAAAAACCCTGGGGCATGCTGGGTGTAGCAGAATAAGTTATGTGATAACCAGCTTTTTTTATCGCACCAACCGTAATGGCGATAAAACTTATCGCCATTAGACTAAAAAATAAAGGGCGGAATTTTTTGAATTTTTGAAAGTATGACGCTGTCATTACGATTATCCAAAGCAGTCAAGAACACGCAGCCTGCGCCTACCAGAAAAAACCTCATATCAAACCAAATCAGAATTACAAGGCTAAATTATCGTTGCCATGCAATAGAATAAGACAAAGAAATCCTTATTTCTCCTTCACTGCCTGCAACACCGCTTCCTTGATCTTTTTTACCGTGGTTTCGGAAATACTCTTCGATAAATAACTAGCTTGAGCCATCGCTCCTTTAGCCATTTTAGCTTCGACACTACCGCCCGCTGAAGCGACATTTACTGAAACCGGCTGAGCGGCAGCAGTGCCCACATCTCCACCACCAGCATATCCACCAACCGTTGAGCTACCCGGACCCTCAATTGCGGTTGCAGCCCGCATGTCGCTTGTGTCTCCTGTTGCCACGATAGTAGCACCTCCAGACTCGCGCACCACAACTGGCGCTGCCTGGCCCCCATCAAGAAAATCACCACCAAAACTACCAACAACTTGGCTCAAAACTTTAGGTAAATAAAGAGCTAAACACAAAAATAATAATGCCGTAAAAAATAATCCTAGAGGTTGATTGATATTGAATTTAGTAGTCTGTGCTAAATCCATTAATTGAAAACCATCCCACACGACCACCGCCACACCAATAATTATAATTAAAACCATTAAACGGATGCCAGCCTGGAACACCGCCTGCACGGCTTTATCAAACATACCTCGACCTAAAATAAAAGCACCAAATGGTAAGAAAATTAAGGCCCCCAAAGACACCATATAAAAACCAACTATCTGTAATACCATTTGAATTCCAAGCAACCCAAAAACCAGCAAAATCCCCATACCCAAAGAAATCTGAACCATCGCCAAACCAAAGCTGTTGGTAGTAGTCGCAAGTTGCAGCAAATTTATGCCAGAATCATAGCCATAAGCCCAGATTTTAGCAGGATTAAAAATATATTTTGCTACTGCGGTGTTGTTAATAACTACCCCTGCAAGCTGGGCAAAACTTTGCATGATTGTATCAAGTAACCAGGTATAGTTTTGAATAATAAAGAAGATCAAACCTATTTTTATGATTTTAAAAAATAATTTTTCCCAACCAACATCACGTTGCAGCGCCCAAATAAGGCCAAAAATCACCACCTCTAAAACTGCGAATAAATACAATAAGTTAAGCGCGTATTTTGCTACCGTAGAAAACGCTATATTGAGATTTCCTAAAAAGGTAGATTGGATTTTAGTAATCGCACCCGAATCAAGATTTTCTGTGGCCTCAGATTTAACGGATGACGACCCTAAAAGGCTTTCCTCAAATACTTCAAATTCTTTTTGTTCTTCGAAATTTTCGTAGGTGGCGTTTTCAAACAAACCCTTAGATGCCTTATTATCTTGAGCTTGATCTTTATTTGGTTCGGGGATATCCCGCTTTGGAGCTGGTGGCTGTCCTCCTACCCCAGGTGATCCGCCCGGTTCTGGAGAAGGTGCCGCATAAACATTTGCTGACAAAAAAACACTGATGATCAACAAATAACAAAATGGCTTTAGAAAAGATAATTTCATAGAATTGCATTAACTTCGTTTATACGGCGTCAGCACCATATCTTTCTTTACAGTGACAGTAAACTGATGGCCTGGAGGTAGGGTTATAGTAGGCGCTATACCCATTGCTTTACTAGTTAATTGATTTCCAACGTCACTAATTCCCTGTGCCGCTCCTGCGCCTGCATTTTGTTTCACGGTTGTTTGATTATTGGCATTGTTGACGCCCTGATTAGCCCATACGGAAACACCAACGCTTAAAAGGGTCGAAATCGTTGCAGCACCTATGATCCTAGCCCAATGGTTATCAACGCTGCCCTCTACACCGGCTTGGCCCAGCATATCCGCACCAGCTGGCTTACCTAACAATATTGAAGTACCGTTAGGACAAATGATGCGGGTATACCACATCGCTATACGACGTTGGCCATAGGATACATTCTTCGAATCATACTCGCCCAACAACTTAGAACCTTTAGGGATAAGCAAATGTTTTCCCGTAACCGTGTCGTAAAGATCTTGTCGCACCTGAGCAACAATTGTTCCTGCTATAGCCGTATCAATACCAGTAATTAATGTAGCTGAAATTATAGTACCCGCCTGGATCTGATATTTCGAAATCGGTTTAACCATACTATGTAAATCATAAATTTCATCAGGCTTATCCTTATCTACTGCTGCCTTCATTACTGCTACTTTTTGGACATTCTCCGCCTGTTTTTGAAAAAGGTCGGCTTGTTGTTGTGTTGCTACTAAATCAGTTGATTTATCGCTAGCTAATTGCCCAAAAGGGGTACGTGCATACCTATCAGAACCAGAACTAGAACTAGAGCCAGCACCCGACCCAACCAAATTATCAACCCCAGCCCCCAAGCCAGAAAAAACCAAACTACTAGTTTTGGCCTGCTCGTCCTGTGGATTACGAGCTGCGTGCTCTGGAGCATGTTGATTCATAGTCCGCAAATGCTGATCTAAAAGCTCATACGCATTCTGCAACTCATTAAGCTGTTGCTGTAATTTCATTACCTCAGCAGTCTGCGCTCCGCCAGATGAATACCTTTGGATAGCATTAATATCACTATAACTGCTGGGCAAATCACTTAAGTCGGTGCTTATAGCCATTGGGCGATCCGTAGCTGCTTTAATCTCGCCCCCTGTAGATTTAACAGTCTTCTTAACATTAAACGCATTAATTACAGCAAATAGAATCACAAAAACTGTTACCCCAACTATTGTCAGCACTACAGGCCTATTAACCTGCACTGGCTGTATCGGTTTGACGCGTAATTTCAATTTTGCTTTATCTTGATCTTGCATAATACACTTAAAAGTTATCTCTTCGGCGATATCTGCACAACCGTTTTATTAGCAGGACCACCATACAACTGGGCATAGTAAATTACGTTATCAACAACATAATAATTACCTTGAACACGATAATTAACTATTTGATTATTTTTACCAGTTCCAACAAGCAAAGTTGGCGACTCCTGCATCTGACCGGAAAATTTAATATAAGTCTTCTTGCCATCATTAAACACCATACGGGGATACCAATCAGGTTGTGAGCCTTTTAATAATTTTACAGTATAATTAAACCTCAAGTTATTAACATCGATAGCGCTGGTTGGATCGCTTTCTCCTTCAAACTGACCGTCATTTAAGTTTGTTAGGATGCCCCCATCGCCATCAGGATAACGCCAGGTTACCGAAGCCATATAAGTTTTTGCAGTAGAGTGCAACATTAAATGATAGGTGCGCATATCTGTAGTTACCACCAAACTATTAGCTAACCCTTCATCTACAGGCTTAACTAACAAGTGTTCTTGCCGATTAGCACCAACACCGCTATAAGTTTTAGAAACCTGCCAACGTAAGGTATCGCCGGCACCCACTGCAACAATATGTTCGTTGTTTTGAAACTGTATATCGGTAACGCTAAGTGGAGCACTGTAAATCTGATAAAGAGCACCAGACATATAATCAAATGTCATTATAGAATTAATATACTCCCCAGAGTTTGGTTGTTTTATAGCCTTTTTATTTGCCGCATCAATAGCAGCTTCACCAACCAACCGTTGCGATTTTTTAGAGGATTTTTTAGACATAAATTGTCCCGGCATGGGCACAGGAACGTATTTAACTTGTTTGGCACCGTCATCTACACTGGTCGCCAAAGCGTAGGAACCGGCATTCTTGTCGTCGGCTTTAAGATTTTGACATGCACATAAAAAAGCACATGTTAAAACTAGAAAAATAGTTCTGCACTTCATAATATCCCTCGAAAAAATACAATATTATTAGTAATTAACAATCAACCCTTCCGTTCACTTTGTAGAAATATTAAAATCTACAATATATATACCCAATGGATTGCGTAAAATCTCTTCACGCGTTGTGGGTTGTTTTAAAGCAATAGTGAAAACACCGCTATAATCTTTTTTACCTTCTTCTTGGCCATTGGTATTAACAGTAGTTTCTACCCAGCTTACATGCATAGTAGCAGCACTTACCGGATTAATATCAGTGATCTTAACAGTAATAGTCTTTTTACCTAATACTGCCACCGGATTATTTTCTTTAAAATAAGCATTAAGCCGCTCCGCCCCTCGACTGCTTAAAAAATTATAGGCATTTAACCAGTTTTGTTTTACCGCCACTGGATCAAGCGTAAGCCCACGAACCAGCTCAATAAAATGAACAATAAAATATTCTTTTTGCGCTTCGTTTGGCTGATAGCGAACAGATAGTGGGGATACATTAACTACCCGCCCTTCTTTTGTTACTTCCGCAACATAAATTTTATCTTTATGGCTAGTTAAAACAAATACTAATCCTCCAGAAAGCAGCACTGCAACCAACAACGAAAAAAATGCAAATACACGCCAATTCCTAGCCTGAGCGCGCGATGTACCAATTCGTTTATCCCATTCTTGCTGCGCGCTTTGATAAGGGGTAATAGGTTCATCACCTTTGTAATTTGCCACTTCTTTTTTAAATGGATTTTTCATAATTG
>CAZMGW010000005.1:43402-51473 GCA_964565935.1 uncultured Coxiellaceae bacterium | reverse complement strand
TCAACCACAACGCCGCCGCAAGTGTAGTGTGCGGCAGGTACGACGGGAATTGGGCCTTTTGTCACGTCGAAGCCAAACTCAAGACAGCGTTTGTACACGGTGGGAAAATGCTCAATAATAAACGCTGCTGGTTTGTGACTGATGTCTAAATACACGCAGTCAATTCCAAGACGTTTCATTTCAAAGTCAATCGCGCGGGCGACAATATCTCGTGGTGCAAGCTCAGCGCGCTGGTCAAATTTCGGCATAAAGCGCTCCCCGTTTGGCAAGAGCAATTTACCGCCTTCACCGCGTACCGCTTCAGTAATTAAAAATGATTTTGCGTGTGGATGATAAAGGCACGTCGGATGAAATTGATTGAATTCCATATTGGCAACTTTACAACCAGCACGCCAAGCCATTGCAATGCCGTCGCCGCTGGCGCAATCAGGATTGCTGGTGTAAAGGTAGACTTTACTCGCGCCGCCAGTTGCAAGGATCACGGCTTTGGCTTGAAACACTTCCGTTTTGCCGGTTTGATTGTTGAACGCATAAATGCCAGTGCAACGATCGTGTTGTTTGATTAAATTAATTGCGGTGTAGTCGGTGAAAATGGCGGCTGGTTGTTTTTGGATTTGTTTGATTAAGCTATTGCCAATTTCTAAGCCAGTTGCATCGGCGGCGTGCAGTACGCGACGACGGCTGTGTCCACCCTCGCGGGTGAGGTGAAAGAGTTTGCCGTCGACAGTGCTGAAATTTACGCCTTGAGCCACGAGCCAATTAATTGCGTCTTGAGCGTTACTAACGACGAATTTAACCGCGTCTAGATTGCATAGTCCGTCGCCAGATATTAAGGTGTCTTCAATATGGGATTCGATGCTGTCTTCGTCTGATACTACTGCGGCGATCCCTCCTTGGGCATGCATAGTGCTGCCTTCGTTGATTGGGCCTTTGGAGAGGATGGCAACTTTGCAATGTGGTGCTAGATTTAAGGCAGCAGTCAAGCCCGCGGCGCCACTGCCAATTATCAAAACATCGTAATAATGATTATCTTTCATTGGTACAATGATAGCAAAGTTTCGGAGCTTTTACTTATAGATTTTAATAAGATTCCGGTAGCCGCAGGCTTTAGCCTGCGTTGTCGATGTTAGATGGAGCTATTGTTTCTGAACTTGGTTTAATAAGTTAGTAAGTCCCTTGCCAAAGAGCTTTTTGGGTCAGGGATAATGCTTCTCGGGGACGGACTTCCTGTCTCCGGTAACCAAGCGACGTCCCTGTAGGTCACGCCCCTCGAAGCATTACCCCTGATCCAACGCTCTTTGGCAGGAAAAATTGTCACAATTAGACGCGATAATGGCAAAAATTTTGTGTTTTTACTTTTAAATTCTGATAGATTTAAAGGATGACTAAACAAAGTAAGATTCGTAATTTCTGCATAATTGCTCACATTGATCACGGCAAGTCAACGCTGGCTGATCGTTTTATTCAGACTTGCGGCGGTCTTTCTTCGCGGGAGATGCAAGACCAGGTTTTAGATAGCATGGATATTGAGCGCGAGCGGGGTATTACCATTAAGGCTCAAAGCGTGACTTTGAATTATCGCGCCAAAGACGGCGAGGAATATCTTTTAAATTTTATTGATACTCCCGGGCATGTCGATTTTTCTTATGAGGTTTCAAGGTCTTTGGCGGCTTGTGAGGGGGCGTTGCTTTTGGTTGATGCAGCACAAGGGGTTGAGGCCCAAACGGTTGCGGTTTGTAACATGGCTGCTGATCACAACCTTGAAATAATCCCCGTCATTAACAAAATAGATTTACCCCAATCTGATCCGGAGCGGGTTATTGATGAAATTGAAGAAATTATCGGTATTGTGGCCTCTGATGCCGTAAAAATAAGCGCCAAAAATGGCATTGGTATTGTTGATCTGCTTGAAGCAATTGTGAATCGTATCCCACCGCCCAAAGGTGAGTTGGCAAAGCCTTTGCAGGCGTTGATCATTGATTCCTGGTTTGATAATTATTTGGGCGTGGTGTCGCTGGTGCGGGTTATGAATGGCGCTCTGAAGACACATGAAAAAACCCGTGTTATGTCAACGGGCAAAGACTATTTTGCTGAGGTGCTTGGTGTGTTTACTCCCAAACGCCAGGTTACAGAAGGGCTTTCAGTTGGTGAAGTTGGTTACGTCGTTGCGAATATAAAAGACATTTTTGGTGCGCCTGTGGGCGACACCTTGACCCACAGCAGTAAGCCGGCACAAGAGCAGCTGGCCGGTTTCAAAAAGGCAAAACCGCAAGTGTACGCTGGGCTTTATCCGGTAAGTGCTGATGATTTCGAGGATTTTCGTGAGGCGTTGTCCAAGTTGCGCTTAAATGATGCTTCATTATCGTATGAGCCAGAAAACTCAACCGCGCTTGGTTTTGGCTTCCGTTGTGGATTTTTGGGTATGTTGCACATGGAAATTGTGCAAGAGCGGCTAGAGCGGGAATATAATTTAAATTTGATCACTTCGGCGCCAACCGTGGTGTACGAAGTTGTGCTGCAAGGCGGGGAGGTGCTCTCGATATCTAATCCTGCCCAGTTGCCTGATCCTGGGAAAATTCAAGAAATCCGCGAGCCGATAGTGCATGTTAAAATTCTTACGCCCAAAGAATATTTGGGCGATATCATGAAGCTTTGTATGGATCGTCGCGGCCATCAGGTAAGCATGAATTTTATCGGTAATCAGGTTTCTTTGAGTTATATGCTACCGATGAGTGAAGTGATTTTGGACTTTTTTGATCGTTTAAAATCTCTGAGTCGTGGTTATGCATCTTTGGATTATAGTTTTGATCATTTTGCCGTGGCCGATTTGGTAAAACTCGATATTTTAATTAATGGTGAGAAAGTCGATGCATTGGCATTAATTGTGCATCGTGAGAATGCCTTCGATCGCGGACGTAAGCTGGTTGAGGCGATGAAAAACTTGATTCCGCAGCAGATGTTTGAAGTTGCTATTCAGGCAGCAATTGGTTCGCGCATTATTACTCGCCAAACCGTAAAAGCCTTACGGAAAAACGTTATTGCCAAATGTTATGGTGGTGATATTAGTCGTAAGCGTAAGCTCCTGGAAAAGCAAAAAGAGGGCAAAAAGCGCATGAAACGGGTGGGTAGAGTTGACATTCCGCAAGAGGCTTTTGTCGCGATTCTTAAAGTCGACCGTGATTAGTGAATATTTGCGACATCCCTTTAACGCTGTTACAATATTTTATCAACAATTGTCTCTTAAATTAAGGTTGGTGTAAATAATGCATATCTACTTCGATGTACCGTTTATTTTAACGTCATTAGTGTTAATTAGCGGTTTAATTGCCCTAATCGATATCTTGTTCTTTGCCAAAAAGCGCTCTTCGCACCAAAAACAGCCATTGGTTGTCGAATACGCGCGTTCGTTTTTCCCGATGCTTTTATTGGTTTGGGTAATCAGATCATTTTTAATTCAGCCTTACCGTGTCCCGACTGGCTCACTTGAGCCAACAGTTTTGCCCGGAGATTTCATTGCCGTAAATCAATTTGCTTATGGATTAAGAATCCCGGTTTTAAATATCAAATTTTTTAATGTGGGCGAACCTAAACGTGGAGATATTGCGCTGTTTCGTTATCCAAAAGATCCAAGTATGATTTATGTTAAGCGGGTTATTGGTTTGCCGGGTGATCATGTGGTTTATAACAATAAAACTTTAACCATTAATGGTGATCGTATGTGGCAGACGCCTTTCGGTATGGATTTGGATTTAGAAGGCAAGTTTCCCATACCGGTTCAGGTTCGAGTCGAGCAGTTGGGTACGGTTAGTCATAAGATTTTTATCCGACCTGGGCACAAAGAGTGGGAAAACATTGATGTTGTGGTACCACAAGGGTCTTATTTTATGGTGGGGGATAATCGCGATGGCAGTGCAGATAGTCGCGAGTGGGGTTTTGTGCCGGAGGAAAACTTGATTGGTAAAGCCTTTGGTACGTGGATGAGCTGGGATTCGGACGCTACGAAAGTGCGGTGGAATAGGATAGGCAAAAAAATCGATTGAGGTCTAACGCTACTATTTAAACGCTCCGTAGGAGCAAAAGGCTTCACCAGCCCAGCCAAAGGTTCGCGAAGCGAACCGCAGGGCTGGGTGTAGGTGTAAAAATAAATCCAAGCTCCGAAGGAGCGGGATGCTTTTATTATGCGGCATAAAGCACTTTTTGAAATTTTAGGCTATTCCTTCCAAAATATGAAGTTGTTGGAGCGTGCTTTGCGCCATCGTAGTATGGGCAAGGTCAGCAATGAGCGCCTAGAATTTTTAGGCGATGCGGCGCTGAATTTCATTATTGCTGCTGAGTTGTTTCACCGTTATCCGGATATGAAAGAGGGGGATTTGAGCCGTTTGCGCGCTAATTTAGTTAATGGGGATGTCTTGGCGGACTTGGCGGGCGAACTTCATATTGGGGATCATTTGCAGTTTGGTTCGGGTGAATTACGTAGTGGTGGTGCAAAACGCAAATCAATCATCGCCGATGCAACGGAGGCGATTATTGGTGCGATGTATTTAGATGGTGGTTTTGAAGTTGTCCAGCGTCGTGTTTTGAGTTGGTTTAGCAAACGTTTGGACGAAGCTGCGGGTGTCGCTCAAAAGGACCCAAAAACTCTTCTGCAAGAGCTATTGCAAATGCGCAAAATCCCCCTGCCTGCTTACACAGTGGTTTCGACCACGGGCGTATCACACTCGCAGGTTTTTACTATTAAGTGTGCAGTGTCTGGTGTTGATGAGGCGGCAATAGGTATTGGTCCAAATAAACGTCGTGCTGAGCGTGATGCGGCGGAAAAGATGTTGGCAAGGATTGAAAAAACAAACTAAATTGCTGCGGTGTAGTTGTGTTTTAATTTTTTGATACGGTTTTGCCAGGATGCTTATTTCTGTAGGGCCATAAATTTGTGATAATTTTTGATATAATTTAGTACGAAAGTGTATAATCAAATATAAATGAACTCATCTAAAACTCATGCTGGTTATGTTGCTATCCTTGGTCGACCAAATGTTGGTAAATCGACTTTGCTTAATCAAATCTTAGGAAAAAAGATCAGTATTACCTCGCGCAAACCACAAACGACGCGGCATAAAATCGTTGGGGTAAAAACCGTTGGTAATTTTCAGGCGATATATGTTGATACCCCGGGCTTGCATGACAAAAACGAGCGCATGCTTAATCGTTACATGAATAAAACCGCAACAAGTGTTTTATCTGATGTTGATGTGATTGTTTTTGTGGTGGCAGGAACTATTTGGCACAAAGAAGATGAGATGGTCTTGCAAATCCTGAGCAGGGCCAGTTGCCCAGTAATTTTGGCTATCAATAAGATCGACATGGTGGCGCAAAAACCGCAGTTGTTGGAATCTATAAAAAACATCAGTCAAAAGCGCGAGTTTGCCACGATAATTCCTCTGTCAGCGCAAAATGGAACTAATGTTGCATCACTGGAAGAAGCAGTGCAAAAGTTCTTACCAGAAAGCCCTTTCTTTTTTCCACCTGAACAAATGACCGATCGGGATGATAAGTTTTTGGTTGCTGAGATCATCAGAGAAAAACTAACGCGGTTTTTGGGCCAAGAATTACCGTATGTTATTTCAGTTGTGGTTGATCAGATGGATATAAAGAAAGATATAAAACATGTTGTCGCTACAATTTATGTTGAACGTGATGGGCAAAAAGCCATTATTATTGGTACAAATGGCGAAGTGCTGAAAAAGGTCGGTACTTTGGCGCGTAAAGATATGGAAAATTTGTTTAAGCAGAAGGTTTTTTTGCGTCTTTGGGTTAAAGTCAAAAGTGGTTGGACTGACGATAAGCTATTGCTGCAGCAGTTGGGGTATATTTAGCACGATTTTGAGTTTTAATTGGTGGTTTGTTAAATCACGTTGTAGTGCGGATATCATTTTGATTAAAATAATTATTTTATTTTTTTTTAAAAAACATATTTTTGATTAATCATGTTACAATAAGCGCTAAATCAGAGGGTTAGTTGCTCTCACCCTAAAACTTATTTATTTTGGGAGAAGATATGGATTTTCGTTACCAAAAAAGCGCAGATATGACGTTTGATGGAGCGCTGTCCCTAGAGTGGCTTGAAACTAACGGTTTAGGTGGGTATGCCTCAAGTACAATCAGCAATTGCCATACCCGCAAATATCATGGATTTTTAGTTAGCAAACTGGATGATTTGCCAAATAAATATGTGCTGTTTAGCAAGTTTGAGGATGTGTTAATCCAAGATGGTCGCGAAAGTTTTTTAACCGCCCACAGTTATCCCAATTTTTTGCAAGATGGAAGTTTTGCTAATTTACAAGAATTTACTCTTACTACTCATCCTACCTGGCGCTTTCAATTTGATGATCTTATTTTAACCAAAGAAATTTTGTTGTTGCACGAAGAAAACACTGTGTTATTTAAATATAAGATCAGTGGTGGCAATAAAAATTCCAAAATTTCCCTACGGTTGTCTCCGCTTTTAGCTTGTAGAGATTTTCATAAATTACAACGAGAAAATTTCTCTTTGCAGCGAGAAACCAAGAGTTTAAATAATGGTTTTAGTTGCGCGCCCTACCAGGGCATGCCGATGCTGTTTTTTCAAACCAGCAGCAAACACCAATTTTTACCCCAGGCACTTTGGTACCGCAATTTTATTTACCAGAAAGAACAAGAACGTGGTTATGATTTTCAGGAGGATTTATTCTCTCCTGGAACTGTGACTTTTTCCGATCTTGGTGCCAATAGTGAGATTATTTTTGCCTGTAGCCTAGTTCAACAGCCAGAAAATTTATCCCTAAAATGGCAACAAGAGGTGCAACGTCGTGTTAAAAATGCTGCAGCCACGAACGGCAATGATTTTCAACAGCAATTGCATAAAGCCGGACAATCTTTTATCGCAAAAGACCAGAAAAAATCAGCTTATGCAGTGACTGCGGGCTATCATTGGTTTTTGGAGTGGGGGCGAGATACGATGATTTCTTTGCCTGGATTAACACTTTATTCGGGGCAGGAAAATTTGTGTCTAGAGACCCTAAAAACTTTTGCTAGTCAGGAGCAACAAGGACTAATACCTAATTTTTTGGGCAAAAACAAAGAAGAAAATGCTTATAATTCAGTGGATGCGAGTTTGTGGTTTGTCTGGGCGGTGCAACAATATTATTTAAAAACAAAAAACTTAAAAGTAATAGCAGAACACTTTTGGCCGGTACTGAAAAATATTTTTAAGTTTTATCAGGCCGGGACCTTGCATGACATTAAAATGCAAGAAAATGGTTTGCTGTATGCGGGCAATAGAGAGGTGAATCTTACTTGGATGGATGCTGTGGTGGATGGTAAGCCAGTAACGCCACGTTATGGATTCCAAGTTGAAGTGAATGCTTTGTGGTTTAATATGCTTGGATTTATGGATGAATTGGCGGCTTTGCTGAAGGATCCAGCCGGATCAGAGCTGAAGCTCTTGTTGCCAAGAATTAAAACTGGCTTTTGCGAAACTTTTTGGTGCGAAGAGAAGGGTTATTTGTACGATTTCGTAAATTACGAGCAAAAAAATGCTGCTTTGCGTCCAAATCAGATTTTTGCAGTTTCATTACCTTATTCGCCATTGTTGATAAAAATGGCTGTTAGTATTATGGAAGTGGTAAAAAATAATCTACTGACGCCGTATGGATTGCGTACTCTTGCTCCCAATGAAGCAGGATATGTTGGTTTTTATAACGGAAGTCAAGCTGAGCGTGATTGCGCTTACCACAATGGTACTGTTTGGCCTTGGTTACTTGGGCATTTTACTGAGGCATTGCTGAAAGTAACTTCAGATCAGCGTAAGGTTTTAGCGGTTATCAACCCTTGTTTAGAAGCATTGCAGGCTCATTTAGCAGAATATGGGATCGGCGGTGTTGCTGAGATTTTCTCAGGGAACGTGCCGCATCAACCAAATGGTTGCATTAGCCAGGCGTGGAGTGTGGCAGAAATACTGCGTCTAACTTATTTATTAAAAATTTATTCCACGCGGCTTGCCGCGTGACAAAGCGATGGGGGATTACCAAGGGGGGAG
>CAZMGW010000005.1:41948-43350 GCA_964565935.1 uncultured Coxiellaceae bacterium | reverse complement strand
TCAAAAATTGAATAAAAAGTAAATTATGGTAATGAAAGTACTAATGTATGGCTGGGAGTTCCCTCCGCGAATAAGTGGCGGATTGGGAATTGCTTGTTATGCCATCGTTAAAGAACTCGCGAAAAGAAATATTGATCTAACTTTGGTTTTGCCACAGATGGTTGCTGGTTCAGGTATTGATAATGTTAATTTAATTGGTTGTGATAGCTTATTCGCCCAGGATGATTTAGATCTGGATGGTATTGTTAATATTAAATATCCAGAAGTGGCCACATATTTATATCCCTACATCACCGCAAAAGATTTGAATCGATTTTTTTCTAACGAAACATTTCGAGATTTTTTTGCATTATTAGCAAGCATGCATTTGCCGAATGAGTTAAGGGAAATGGCAATGGCGACCGCTCAAGCTCATGCTTCTGGTGAGCAAATCACGGGTAAGTATGGGATTAATTTGTTGGTGGAAGTGTTTCGCTATGCTTTAGTTGCCGGTGCTTTGGCTAAAGGCATAGAGCACGATGTAATTCATGCCCATGATTGGTTAACTTTGTTGGCTGCATTGGAAGCCAAGCGCCATAGTCATAAGCCCGTAGTGTTGCATATTCATGCTTTGGAAACAGATAGAAGTGGTTTGTGGATTGATAAAAGAATTTTTGCTATTGAAAAATACGGCATGGATCAGGCCGATCAAATAGTTGCGGTTAGTCGGTATACAAAAAATAATATTGTGCAGCATTATGGGATTGCACCAGAAAAAATCACAGTTATTCATAACGGTATTTATTGCAATGGCGATTTAAATGCGGCTGCTACAAATAATGAACGCCCTAAAATGGTCCTGTTTTTGGGAAGAATTACGCAACAAAAAGGCCCGTACTTTTTTATTGAGATTGCACGCCGGATTCTTGAAAAACGCAGTGATGTGCAGTTTGTGTTGGCTGGTACAGGGGATTTGTTGGTAGATATGATTGAAAGAGCCGCCGGTTTGCGTATTGGTAAGAATATCCATTTTACGGGATTTCTTGATGGTGATAGGGTGCAGGAGATTTATCAGTTAGCAGATGTATATGTAATGCCAAGTGTGTCCGAGCCATTTGGCCTTTCGGCTTTAGAGGCGCTTTCTTATAATGTTCCAGCGATAATTACTAAACAATCTGGTGTGGCAGAAGTATTACATCATACTTTGGTTTCTGATTTTTGGGATACCGAGGATATGGCGGCAAAAATTTTAGCTTTGTTAGAATATCCGGCTTTACGACGAACATCTTTAATTAATGAACAACAAGGATTAAAAGAAATTAGTTGGGGTAAGACAGCAGAAAAAATAATCGAGCTTTATAAAAAAATGGTTTCGAGTTGAATCTGTAAAACATGCGGTAGCCGCAGGCTTTAGCCTGCGTTA
>CAZMGW010000005.1:0-41910 GCA_964565935.1 uncultured Coxiellaceae bacterium | reverse complement strand
GGGCCTACCGGTTCGAAGTATTTGCAACGATGAGTTATAAGGGAAATAAATGGTTACAATTTGTCTATACTTTCAGGTGCACCAACCCAAGCGGTTAAGGAAATATACATATTTTGATATTGGTAAGAATCATTTTTATGAAGATGATGCGGCGAATCGAGAAATTTTTCTCAAAGTGGCAAACAAATGCTACTTGCCAGCCAATGCTTTGCTTTTAGATTTAATTAAAAAACACCAGGATATGTTTAAAATTGCTTTTTCATTATCTGGGGTTTTTATTGAACAATGTAAGCTTTATAGCCCTGAAACTCTTGATTCTTTTAAGCGCTTGGCCGCCACTGGTAGAGTTGAATTTCTTAATGAAACCTATTATCACAGTTTGAGTTTTTTGTTTTCCCAAGAAGAATTTAAGCAGCAGGTTGAGATGCACCGGCAATTGATTAAAAAAGAATTCGATTACGACGCCACGACCTTTAGAAATACCGAATTAATTTACAGCAATGAAATTGCTAAAGTGGTCGAGTCCTTAGGGTATAAAACGATTTTAGCAGAAGGCGCCGATAAAGTTTTAGGATGGCGCAGTCCTAACTATGTTTATCAGCCTAAAGATTGCAAGCAGCTTAAATTGTTATTGCGCAATTATAGTCTGACAGATGATATCGCTTTTCGCTTCTCAGAGCGTAATTGGTCAGAGCATCCGGTTTATGCGGATAAATATGCTTATTGGTTGCATTCTTTGCATGGTCAAGCTGATGTTGTCAATTTATTTATGGATTTTGAAACGTTTGGAGAACATCAGTGGCAAGAATCGGGGATTTTCGAGTTTTTGGCACATATGCCGGATTATGTTTTGCGGCATCCTGATTACGTTTTTATGACGCCATCTGAAGTTAGTCAGAAATTGCAACCAGTTGCTTCATTGGATGTTCCGTATTTTGTGTCATGGGCGGATGTTGATCGGGATTTAAGTGCTTGGCGTGGTAATGATTTGCAGGAAGACGCCTTACATGCTGTTTATGCTTTAGAACAAGAGGTGCGTGCTCTACATGATCCTGAAATGTTGGCTACTTGGCGCAGTCTTTTAACTTCGGACCATTTTTATTATATGTGCACTAAATACGCTGCGGATGGGGATGTTCATAAATATTTTAATCCATATCGCAATCCGTATGAGGCTTATATTAATTATCAAAATATTATTTGTGATTTTGCTTTAGAGGTGGCCAAGAAGAAAAAGCAACTACGAGAGGAAATACCCGCAGAAGTACATGACTTTGCTGATAAGATATGGAGTTTTTTTCGCAAGTGGGTAGGAGTGAAATATGAATGAACAGAGTTTTTTATTTGAGGTTAGTTGGGAAGTTTGCAATAAAGTTGGTGGAATTTATACCGTATTGCATTCGAAACTCAAGCAGGTTATTAAAAACTTTGGCGATAATTATATTTTAATTGGTCCATGGCTGGAGCAAACCAAAGATTTTGTTGAGTCGTCTTCTCCGTTTTTGGAGGATATTAAGAAGAAACTGGTGGCAAAAAATATTATATGTCATGTGGGTTATTGGAACACCGAAGGCAAACCGCTAGTGGTTTTAATAGAGTTTAAGCAGCGCTATAAAATTGATTCTTTGCTCTATAATTTGTGGGCTGATTTTGGTGTTGATTCGCTGGCGAGTAATTACGATTATCAAGAGCCAATTTTGTTTTCAACCGCTGCCGGTGAAGTGATTTGTGCATTGTCTGAAGAAATGCTGATACAAAATGTGCAAGTGATGGCACATTTTCATGAGTGGATGTGTGGTGCCGGACTACTCTATTTAAAAAAACACTGCAATCAAATCGCTACGGTATTTACTACCCATGCTACGGTTTTAGGTAGAGCGTTGGCGCAAGACAATATAGGGATTTATAACCTTCCTCCGACTTTTGATTCAGATGTAGAAGCGCGCAAACAAGGGGTTTTCGCCAAATATTCGCTTGAAAAAGCCACTGCACGTGAAGCTGATTGCTTTACTGCTGTTAGTAACGTTACAGCAGATGAGGCTAATATTGTGCTGGGTAAATATCCAGACAAGATATTGATAAATGGTTTGGATGTTGAGCAAAAGCGCAAAGAAATCATTCCCGATAAAAAGCAGGAGATTCGAGCCAAGTTATTACAAGTTGCCAGCAAGGTAATTGGTCGGTCAATAGACACTAATGCTTTATTGTGGGTTACTTCAGGGCGTTATGAATTTCATAATAAGGGTTATGATCTGTTATTAAAGAGTTTGGCGCAATTGGAAAATGGTTTGGCAGAAAACTCTCCACCAGTGGTAATGTTTTTTTTGGTTGCAGTTGATTGGCATACTAAACAAGATAGTTTAGCGGAAATAGATTTGACTAAATATCCAGAGCAACTTAGCGCTTTGGGCATAGCCACTCATCGTATCTATAAGCCTGCAAGTGATAATATAATCAAATTGAGTAATGAATTAAACCTCAAGAAGCCGGAGCGTAAAATTCATGTGGTTTTCTCCGATGCTTATTTGCAAGGCAATGATGGGGTGTTTGATGTTCCTTATGAGCAGATTCTTGAGGCTTGTGACTTAAGTATTTTTCCTTCTTTTTACGAACCCTGGGGTTATACACCATTAGAAAGCATTGCTTGCTCTACACCGACAGTTACTACGGACTTATCTGGTTTTGGTTGTTGGGTGAGTAATCTGCAACAGGATTATACGGATGCTGTTTATGTATTGAAGCGCAAAAATCACGATGAGCAAAAGGTCATTACTGAATTGAGTGAATATTTACTTGCGGTGGTTAGGCAGAGTCAAGAGCAAGTATATGTTACTAATGCTCGCGCCAAAGCTTTGTATATAGCTGATTTTGCGGATTGGTCATTGCTTTATCAGAATTATTTAGATGCCTATGTGCAAGCCACTAAGTTTAATAAGCTTTCTCAGGCAAAGTTTAGTACGGCCGGAGTAGATAATTTATTTGTTACCAGTATCCATGATGCCGAAGCAACTAAACCACGATTTCACTCGTTTCAATATGAATGTCTCTTGCCGGAAAAATTACAGGGGTTGCGTGTATTGGCCTATAATTTTTGGTGGTCGTGGCATGAGGAAGCTAAAACATTATTCCAGAAGATTGATCCAATGTTATGGGAAGAAGTGCGTCATAATCCCGTACACTTCTTGAATTTAGTTTCATCCCATGTTTTAGAAGCCGCAGCCAATGATGATGATTATATTTGGTTGTATAACAGAGTTATGGCTGATTTTGAAGGCTATATTCAAACTGATCGTGGGGTGATTAACCTTTGCAGTGTTACTTCAGTTAGTGCTTCGCGTCCAATTGCTTATTTTTGTATGGAATATGGTATTGATGAATGTTTGCCAATTTATTCTGGTGGTTTGGGTATTCTCGCTGGTGACTACCTTAAGGCAATGTCAGACCTGCATGTGCCTACGGTTGCGGTAGGGTTGTTTTATAAGCAAGGATATTTTAAGCAGAAAATTAATGCCAAAGGCGAGCAAGAAGCTTTATATGAAACCTGGAATCCAAATCAAATTCCGATGCAAAAAGTTAATGATGCTTCAGGCAAGGCAGTATTAACCAGTGTTGAGATTTTGGGGCGTACGGTATACCTGCAAGTGTGGGAAGTGAAAGTAGGGCATGTGAGTCTCTATTTGCTCGATTCTGATGTTGCGGAAAACACCGAGGGCGATCGCGAGATTACTAATAGCTTGTATGGTGGGTCGCGTGAAATTCGTTTGATGCAAGAAATGATTTTGGGGATTGGCGGAACTAGATTTTTAATAGATAAAATAAATGTTCATCCGGCATTGTATCATCTTAATGAAGGGCACTCCGCTTTTCTATTGTTAGAACGAGTTAGAGGTTTATGCCATCAGGGCTATACTTTTGATGAGGCCTGTGAAGCGGTTCGCAGTTCTTCAATTTTTACAACCCATACCCCCGTTCCTGCTGGCAATGAAACTTTTTCTGAAGAGTTGATAAAAAAATACTTACAAGATTATGCCACCTCTCGTTTGGGAATTGCATTTGATAAATTGTTTAATTTGGCGCGCGATCCGGATTCTAAAACAAGGGTTTTCTCGATGACTGTTTTGGCTCTGCGTTTAACTTTGAGCGCTAATGCTGTTTCGCGATTACATGGCAAGGTTGCGCGAGCCATGTGGAATGCAATCTGGCCCGGATTGCTCGAGGTTGAGGTGCCAATCGATGTGGTAACCAACGGGGTGCATTTGGGAACCTGGCTGGGTGGGACGATGCGATTGTTGTATGACGATTATTTGGCTAGTGGATGGATCAATCAGCAGGATGATGCAGCAATTTGGAATAAGATCAGATCAGTTGCTGATGAGGAGGTATGGAAAGCCCATCAGATACAAAAAGAAAAATTGGTAAAAACTGTGCGACAGTTATTGGTTGAGCAGTACACCTTGCGCAATGAAAGCAGGCACATCATAAACGCATCCTTAAAATATCTAACCAGTAGTACCTTGCTGATTGGCTTATCGCGGCGTTTTGCGGCATATAAGCGTAATGGTTTGTTTTTGCTTGATCCAGAGCGATTGGCCCGTATTTTAAATAACGAAAAACAACCCGTAGTGATTTTAATGGCTGGAAAGGCGCATCCTGCTGATGACGATGGTAGAGATCTAATTCGTGAAATCATCGAAACTTTGCGCTTAGATATATTTCAAGGGCATATTGTTTTTCTGGAAGAATATAATATTGGTTTGGCTAAGTTGTTGGTGCAGGGTGTCGATGTGTGGCTTAACACCCCTATACTTGGACGCGAAGCTTGTGGGACTAGCGGTATGAAAGCTGGAGTTAATGGTGGTTTAAATTTTTCTACTAAAGATGGGTGGTGGGAAGAGGCTTATAATGATCAAATAGGATGGCAAATCGAAAGTTTGACCAATATCGACAATCTTGATGATCGTGATGAAATGGAAAACAGATATTTGTTAGACACACTAGAGTCGCAAATCGTCCCTCTTTATTACAAAACTAATCGTGCGGGTTTTAGCCCTGAATGGGTAGAAAAAATGAAAGCATCAATCGCTTCTGTTGCTTGTAACTATAACAACGCAAGAATGGTGCATGATTATGTTAATAATTTCTATAGCCCTGTGGTATTGCGCAACGAACAGTTAATGAAGAATGATTTAGAGGATTTAAAAACGATTGTTGCGTGGAAGCAAGATATTGCCGAGCGCTTTAACACCGTTAAAATTAAGGCTATTTTTGTTAATGGGATTCAAAATGGCAAGATAACATCTGGCGGGTTATTGAAGATTAAAGTCTTGTTATTTTCCGGCAAAATGACGGCCAATGAATTAGAGGTGGAGTTTGTTTTAACAAAGACCAACGGCAACGGTTTTGCTGCTGAGCCAACAATTATCCACCTCCAGCGTGTCGAATCACACGAAACCGGTGTCTTGACCTATGTTACCGAGTATCTAATTGAGGATACCGGGTTTTATTCATATGGTATTCGTGTGTTGCCATATAATAATATGTTGTTTCGTCAGCAAGATGCCGAATTGGTGTATTGGGGATGAAACCTTGCAAGTCTGTTTTTAAGCTGATGAAGCTAGCAAGCCGCATATCTATGTGTACCATTCGACGATATTTTTTTAGGGACGTCGTGAATGCGCTTTCCAGTGGATTCGCGTCTCTAGTGCCCTAAAACAATATCCTCTTGGGCGTACACGCTGCGCTGCTTTATTACTGAATTAGAGACGGTGGGTTGGAAGTACTTTGTGATATTTATTGCCAAATGGCGCTAAGGTTTATATAAGATATGAGCACAAAATTATCCATTTTTTTGATTAGTGTTTTACTTTTGGTATCAGGGTGTGCATCTAATCACACCAGACTGCTTTATAACAAAAAACCCGCTTTTTATTCCTATATTTTCGGTGATGTGCAAAGTAAGCATATAGATGCTGAGCATGAAGCTGATGTTTATGTTGCTCCCGCAAGTTGTCAAAAAACCCTTACTGCTTTGTTAGCCTATAAAACACTTGGGGTTGATTATCGTTATGAAACCAAGCTGTATGTCACCAAGAAAAACCACAAGGTGCATGATGTGGTTGTTTCGTTTGCCGGAGATCCTACATTAACAATGGAAGATTTGGAGCGACTTTTAAAGCCCATTAATGGTGTTGCTGTAACGGGCAAGATTTTCCTGGATGCTTCTCTATTTAAAACCCCTCCGCACTCACCAAATCTCATGATCGATGACATGGGGACTGATTACGGTCAGCCTGTTTCTAGTATAAATGTCGATAAAAATTTAATTATAGTTACAGCACAGCCTAATAAAATTGGCAAACCTGCTTTTTTGGCTAATGATTCCGGATATCTCATCGATTCTGATGTAGTTACAACACTTGAGCGGTCCTCTATAAAGCTATCTCTATGTAATAATCGTATTAAAGCTAGCGGGAATATTAACTTTAACGAGGTGTTTTTAGAGCTAAAAATCTCACCAATAGATTTCGATCGCTATGTTTTATATAAGATTAAAAGGGTAATGAAAAGTGCTGGGGTGAAAGGGAGGTTGGTAATTGTACGAGACCAATCGCAATTGCCCGCAAAATTAGTTTTGCTCAACACTATCAAGTCTGAGGCGCTAGGAAGCATTATTCCCCCCGCTCTAAAAAAATCAGATAACTTGGTGTTTGATAGTCTGTATCTGAAAATTGTAAATTCACAAATCACCGGTGGTGTAAAAAATTGGAATGAAGGTGATGAGGTTTTTAAAAGGTTGATTCATGAATATTTTAATATTGAGATGGAAAACGCTATGTTTGTTGATGGTTCCGGGTTGTCTCGGTACAACAGAGTTCAACCCAGGAAGCTTTTTGCAGTATTAAGACAGGGCTATTATATCAGTGAATTTGTTAAAGCTTTACCCGGTCCTGGAGAGCCAAATAGTACTCTTGCTAAAAGAGCCGACCTTTTGCGATCCATAAAAGCAAAAACAGGTGCTATGTCTGGTATTAGTTGTTTGTGTGGATACAGCATCAACAAACGCCCCAAGACATTCGTTATAGTTGCCAATAGTTTTGCTCCGCCAGCCAAAGAAATATTTCCAGTTTTAGATGGTTTTGTTAATGGTTGTCTTGATCGATAGAGTGGATTTTAATAAGGATCTGGTTTGCGGTAGAAAGAAAGGGAGTTACAGAGCGAAGATTAAAAACAGATCCTCACTCTCTAGAATATGCAAGAACCAATGAAATTGTAAAAATATGGTCTGGCTCAGGTAACGTTACCGTATTGCCAAAAGAGAATTCATAAGGAGGATGTTGCATGGCTTTGCGTTTGATTGAGGTAGTGTTGCCAGAGAAAGACGGTGTCGAAGTACGCGATCTTCTCAAGGAATATAAGGTGCTTGAGTTTCGGCAGGTCCAATTGCTTGGAGGGGAAGTGCTGATGCGTATTCTGTTGGATGCAGAGCAGAGTGAGCCGGTGCTAGATTTATTGGGAAAACGGCACATAGGTAGGGAGGGGAACCGGATAGTGGTTATGTCTGTAGAAGCAACATTACCGCGCGTAGAGCTAGAATCAAAACCAACCGTAGCTTCCGAACAACCACCTCCCGAAGAAAAAACCCCAGGACGTGTTGGTAGAGAAGAATTGTACGAGGATATAAAAAGTGTTGCACAGTGTTCGCGTGTTTATATAGCAATGATAGTGCTATCTACTATTTTAGCGGCTATTGGTTTGCAGCGTGATAGTGCTACTATCATCATTGGAGCAATGGTAATTGCGCCATTGCTTGGTCCAAGTATGGCATTAGCGCTAGGTACGACGCTGGGCGATTTATCTCTATTATGGCAAGCTTTACGAACTAGTTTGATAGGGATTTTATTAGCGATGTTTTTATCGCTGATGATTGGTACATTGATGCATGTAGAGCCGACATTATCTGAGGTGGTGCTGCGTACGCGAGTGGAGTGGGGGGACATTGTGTTAGCGTTAGCGGCTGGTAGTGCTGGTGCATTAGCATTTACATCTGGCAGTGTGTCTGGGGCTTTGATTGGCGTTATGGTGGCGGTTGCACTATTACCTCCATTAGTAACATTTGGATTGCTATTGAGTGGCGGTTATCCACTAATGGCCATGGGCGCATTAGTGCTATTTTTAGTTAATCTCAACTGTGTAAATCTTGCTGGTGTAGTGACCTTTCTGGCTCAAGGTATTCGTCCTGCAAATTGGTGGGAGAAGGGTCTGGCTGCCAAAGCTACACGTATTGCCGTTACGATTTTGCTGGTATCCTTAATTTTGTTAACTGGTTTGATCTTGCTTTTACAGCAGGGAAAAATATAGTTGGAAAACATTTTGTTGTATTAGGTTGAGGTATTATTTGTAATCAAATTCACAGTATGGAGGCGTAATCATGAAAACTTCTGAAGAAAAACGCTACGAATCTCTTAGCCCGTTTGAACTAAAGAATAAGCTTATCCAGATGGCAAATACCAATCACGAGCGCATGATGCTCAATGCTGGGCGTGGTAATCCGAATTGGTTAGCGTTAGAACCGCGACTTGGTTTTTTTCTTTTTGGGGGTTTTGCCCTAGAGGAAGCACAGCGAGTGTTGATCCGTCCTGGGTTTGGTCGTTCTCCAGAAAAAGAGGGGATATGGCGGCGATTTCAGGATTTTTTAGCAAAAAAATCAGGAGAACAGGGGGCTCAATTTTTAAAGAGAGTTTTTGCTTATGTACAAGATGAATTGAAGTTCTCTATGGATGATTTTACCTATGAAATGGTTGATGGTATTTGCGGTGATCATTATCCGACGCCTGATCGCATGCTTGAGCTCTCAGAAAAGGTTGTACAAAAATATCTTCAGCAGGAGATGTATGCAGGCGAAGAGCTAATTGGAACCGTCGATCTTTTTGCTACTGAGGGTGGTACTGCAGCTATGGATTATATTTTTAACTCGTTAATGGAGAATAAGCTGTTGCATAAGGGCGATAAGATTGCTTTGGGCACACCAATTTTTACTCCTTATTTAGAGATTCCTCGCTTGAATGATTTTGAGTTTGTAGAGATTGAAATCGTACAGGATGAGAATTCTGACTGGCAATATCCTGATTCAGAAATTGAAAAGCTTAGCGATCCCACCATCAAGGCGTTTTTCTTGGTGAATCCTTCTAATCCCACATCGGTTAGCATGCAACAAAATTCGTTAGATAAGATTGCTGAATTAGTGAAGACTAAGCGCCCAGATTTAATTTTATTAACCGACGATGTTTATGGGACTTTTGTTAACGGGTTTAAATCTTTAATGTGTATAGCGCCGCGCAATACGATTTTAGTATATTCGTTTTCCAAGTATTTTGGTGCAACCGGGTGGCGTTTGGGTGTTATTGGTATCAATGAGCAAAATATTTTTGATGACAAAATTGCGCAACTTTCAGAGCAGGATCGGACGGGTTTGCGTAAGCGTTACAGTACCACAGTGCTTGAGCCAGATAAGATGAAGTTTATCGATCGCTTGGTCGCGGATAGTCGTTTGGTTGCTCTGCACCACACTGCAGGTCTTTCGACGCCGCAGCAAGTAATGATGGTGTTTTTTGCGCTTTTCTGTTTGATTGATAAACAGAATGCTTACAAGCAGAATGCTCAAGCAATTATTGCCAAGCGTTATGAGACTTTATACACAGCTTTGGGCACATCTTTCCCGAAAAATAAATATGATGCGCATTATTACACCACGGTTGATGTGCCTCAGTTGGCGAAAGAGCGTTATGGAGAAGAGTTTGCTAATTATTTAGTGCAAAAGTTTGAGCCGATTGATTTTGTGGTGCGATTGGCAGAGGAAAAATCTATCGTGTTGATGGACGGTGGTGGCTTTGATGCTCCGAATATGTCGGTGCGAGTGTCTTTGGCCAACTTGTCTGATGAGGCTTATGCCGCAATTGGCAAGGGAATTAGCGAGCTTTTGGATGAATATTATCAAAATTGGAAATCTGGGAGATAACTATGGCAAATGCTATCGAATTATTTCGCACCTATCCGCAAATTGTAATTTTTTTAGCAATTGCACTGGGTTACTTAGTGGGCAAAATAAAATTTTACGGTTTTAATCTTGGTTCAACGGCCGGGGTATTATTGGTGTCTTTGGTTTTGGGTCAAATGAATATTGCCATTTCCCCTCTTCTTGAGGCGATAATGTTCGCCCTTTTTATTTTTTGTATCGGTTACAAAGTTGGTCCGGAGTTTTTTAGTGGTCTTAAAAAAGATGGGATTAAATACATTTTTCTTTCCGGTTTCGTTGCGGTGGTTGGTTTAGTTACCGCCTTTTTATTGGGTAAAGTGTTTCATTTTGATCCGGGGACTACTGCTGGATTGCTTGGTGGCGCAATGACCCAGTCGACCATTATTGGTACTGCCAGTGAAGCGATTCGCAACCTGTCTGCGACCCCTGAAGCTAAGGCGCTATTTAGTAGTAATATAGCTATTGCGTATGCAATCACCTATATTTTTGGTACCGCCGGCCTAGTTGTTCTTTTTAAGTTGATGCCGCATATTATGCGTATTGATTTGAAAGCTGAAAGTAAAAAAATCGAGCTAGAAATGTCTGGCGGTGGAGATGATGATGAAGGGCTACAGCCAGAGTTATTTTTGTGGAACAAGATGCTGGATTTGCGTATTTATATGGCAAAAAATCCCAGTATATTTGGTAAAACAACGACTGAAATTGAGAGCTTATTTCCAACAAAAATTTCTATTGATAACGTAAAACGTGCTGGGAAAATACTTGATTTGAGTTCAATAGAAAAAATCCAAGTCAAGGATCTAATTGCCGTCGTAGGTAAACCGGATGGTTTTCTTCGGGCCGAGGAGATTATTGGTTCTGAAGTTGATGATAAAGAACTTGGGCGTTTAATGGGTGAGGTGTTGAAAATCTGTGTATTAAATAAAAATATTGTTGGCAAAACTCTTGGCGAATTAAGTGAGCAATATGGACATGGTTGCTTTTTAAAGAAACTTACACGGCAAGGGCATGAATTGCCTGCCAGTAAAAATACCGTTATTAAAAAATGTGATGAATTAGAAGTAATTGGATCTCAAAAAGATGTTGAGAAGTTGGCTAAATATGTTGGCTATTCGGAGCGGTCAACTGTTGCTACCGATTTAGTTTTAGTCGGAATTGGCTGTGCGGTTGGGACTCTGTTGGGGCTAGCTTCTATCGGTGTAGCAGACATACAAATCACGCTTGGAATTGGCGGTGGGGTTTTGGTTTCTGGATTAATTTGTGGCTGGTTGCGTTCACGACACCCAACTTTTGGGATGATTCCATCTGGCGCGCAATGGATTTTGACCGACTTGGGCTTGAATCTTTTTATTGCTTGTGTTGGGTTGGTGGCTGGGCCAAAAGCCCTGCAAGCATTGCAAACATCAGGAACATCCATATTTTTTGCTGGGGTAATTTTAACTCTCATGCCGATGATTACGGGGATTATATTTGGTAAGTACATTTTGAAAATGAACCCGGTATTGTTGTTAGGAGCATTGACGGGAGCTGGCACCATTACCGCAGCTCTCAACGCTGTTAAAGAAGAGGCGGATAGCTCGATTCCAACTATCGGTTACACCGTGCCATATGCTTTTAACAACGTGATCCTTACGATTTGGGGTATGGTGATTGTGTATTTGATGTATTAGGTTTTTGCCCCTAGGGTTTCATGAAGTTTAAACAAAAACTCCAAAGCTTCTTTGGGTGTAAAATTATTCGGATCAATCGATTTTAATTTGGTGATGAGCTCGTTTTGTGGGTGAGCCTGCACTGGTTTGGATGGTTTTGTTTGGGAAGCAAAGTCAGCAGCTTCTGAGTAGTTTTCCAGTTGGGATAATTTTTGTTTGGCTTCGTTAATTACTTCACGTGGGACCCCGGCAAGTTGCGCCACCTGTAATCCATAGCTTTTATTCACTGGGCCCTCGTTAACCGCATGCAAGAACACGATGCTGTCTCCGTATTCCATGGCGTCTAGATGAATATTGGCAATATGCGGGATTATTTTGGGCAAGTGTGTTAGTTCAAAATAGTGGGTGGCAAAGAGAGTTAAAGCTTGAATTTTAGTTGCCAAATAACTTGCTGCGGACCAGGCAAGTGCTAGCCCATCAAAGGTGCTGGTGCCTCGGCCAACTTCATCCATCAACACCAAGCTATTGGCGGTTGCATTGTTTAAAATATTCGCAGTTTCTGTCATTTCTACCATAAAAGTTGACTGCCCACTGGCCAAGTCATCTGCGGCGCCAATACGCGTAAAAATGCGATCAATTGGACCAATGACTGCTTTTTTTGCTGGAACGAAACTTCCAGTACAGCTAAGAATTGTTATTAATGCCGTTTGGCGCATGTAAGTTGATTTACCGCCCATATTTGGTCCGGTAATGATCAACATGCGGCGATCGTTGTTTAATTCGGTATTATTTGGCACAAATGGGCTTTCCAGGCATTGCTCAACTATAGAGTGACGTCCAGCTTCGATATAAATACCAGTTTGATTGCTGAATTCTGGTTTTACTAGTTTTAATGTGGTGGCGCGTTCGGCTAGATTGTTAAGCACATCTAGCTCGGCTAGTGCTTCCGCCATCACTTGCAGCGGCTGTAAATATTGACAGAGCTGTTCTAGCAGCTCTTCGTAAAGGGCTTTTTCTAGTGCCAAGGCACGACTACGGCTACTTAAGACTTTATCTTCAAATTCTTTTAATTGTGGGGTGATGAAGCGTTCGGCATTTTTTAAAGTTTGTCGGCGAATATATTCGATTGGAGCCTGAGCTGCTTGGATGCGGCTGGTTTCAATGTAATAGCCGTGAATGCGGTTGTAGCCGACTTTTAAGGTGGCGATGCCAGTACGCTCCTTTTCTTGAATTTCTAGGTCAATGAGGAATTGATCGGCGTTTTCGCTTAAATTTCTAAGTTCGTCTAGTTCTGGTTTGTAGCCAGCAGCAATTACACCGCCATCGCGAATTATTACCGGCGGGTTTTCGATGATGGCGCGATTGAGTAAATTTAATAACTCCGGTAGCTCATTAAGCATGCCGCGCAGTTCTTTGATTTTTAATGAAGTATTTTGTGCTAACAAATTTTGTAAGTTAGGCAATAAAAATAAAGTAAACCGCAGTTGCACTAAATCACGCGGACGCGCTGACTTCAAAGCAACGCGAGCTAAAATACGTTCGATGTCACCAATATTTCTTAATAATTTGTAAACCTCACTGACAGTTTGTGAGGATAAAAGATCTTCAATTGCGTTTTGGCGTTGGCATAAAATTTTTTGATTGCGTAGTGGTCGTTTTAACCAGCGGCGCCATAATCTGCTCCCCATGGGGGTTGCAGTTTGATCGAAAATTTCAGCCAGAGTGTTATTTTGTCCGCCTTGTAAATTATTTACGAGCTCTAAATTACGTTGCGTGATCGCATCAAGAATGACGCTGTCCTCATGGCGTTCGATATTTAAACCACAGATATGGGGTAGGGCGGTGCGTTGGGTGTCTTTGACGTATTGCATTAAGCAGCCGGTAGCCATGACTGCAATTGGTAAGTCATCACAGCCAAAACCGCTTAAATCTCGGGTTTTAAATTGTTGCGTTAATAGACGTTGTGCTTGGGTTATTTCAAATTCCCAAGGTGGGCGGCGTCTTAATCCGGAAAAGCCGTTTAATAATTTATAGAAAGGGGAGTCTTCATTGATAAGTAATTCTACTGGCTTTAAGCGTTCTAGCTCGCCTAACAAAGCTTCTTCACTGGTTACTTGTAAAATATTTAATCGGCCGCTGGTTATGTCTAATGAGGCTATGCCGAAAGTGTTATTGATGTTATGGATGGCGACCAGCAAGTTATCGCGTTTTTCTTCGAGCAGTGCTTCGTCAGTTACAGTACCCGGAGTAAGAATACGAACCACTTTGCGTTCAACTGGGCCTTTTGAGGTTGCAGGATCGCCAATTTGTTCGCAGATTGCAACTGATTCGCCGGCTTTAACCAGCTTTGCTAAATAGGATTCCGCGGCGTGAAATGGGATGCCGGCCATGGGAATCGGTTTGCCTGCTGATTGGCCGCGTGCAGTGAGCGTGATTGATAATAATTTTGTGGCTTTGTGCGCGTCTTCGTAAAAGAGTTCATAAAAATCGCCCATGCGATAGAAAAGCAGCATATTTGGATGTTCAGCTTTTATCCGTAAATATTGCTGCATTACTGGGGTGTGAGTTGTGGGGGTAATTTGTTCCATATTTTTTAGCTATTGTTGCAAATAATGTTTTGTTTGGAGCCACACAAATCGCGCGAGCTTCGTGCACCGCTCGACGATATTGTTTTAGGGACGCCGAAAATGTAGGCTTGCGTTCGCCATCCATGGCTCACAGCACCCTAAAACAATATCGTCTCGTATGCACACGCTGCGCTGTTTCGTTGCCAAATTTAAGAGAACCTATTTGGCTTCTTCAATCCAACCATATCCCTTTTGTTCCAACTCATGCGCCAGTTCTTTGCCGCCAGATTTTATAATCTGACCATTGTATAAAATGTGAATATAGTCGGGCGTCACGTAGTTTAGCAAGCGTTGATAATGAGTAACTAAAATCATTGATCTTTCTGGATGGCGTAGTGCATTGATTCCTTTGGCAACTAGTTGGAGCGCATCAATATCGAGTCCCGAATCTGGTTCATCTAAAATCGCGAGTTTGGGTTCAAGGACCAGCATTTGTAGTATTTCATTGCGTTTTTTTTCACCGCCGGAAAATCCGGTATTAACTGAGCGTTGTAAAAAACTTTCGTCCATTTCGACAATTTTACATTTAGATTTGATTAAATTTATGAAATCGAAAGCGTCAAGTTCTGGTTGGTTGTTGTGTTTGCGTAAAGTGTTATATGCCGTTTTTAAAAAATACATATTGTTTATGCCGGGGATTTCAGTCGGATATTGAAAAGCTAAAAATAAGCCGCGATTAGCTCGTTCTTCAGGAAGAAGAGTTAATAAGTTTTCACCAAGATATTCTGCTGTACCAGAAATACCATTAAAACCTTCTTTCCCCGCAAGAATATTTGCTAGAGTGCTTTTGCCAGAACCGTTTGGTCCCATGATGACATGGACTTCGCCGGTTTTTATTTCAAGGTTGATCCCGCGTAGAATTTCTTTATTTCCTACTTTTGCGTGTAGGTTTTTTATTTTGAGCATAACGAATCCTGTTTTCTAAAAAATTTTGTTAAACAACATCGCTTCGGATGCACATGCTGCGCTGCTTCGTTATCAAATCAATTGGAGGATAATACTTTTTGATTTATATAACGACACTTTCCAAACTAACCTCCAATAATTTGTTCGCTTCTACCGCGAACTCCATTGGTAATTGCTGAAACACTGAGCGGCAAAAACCATTAACAATCATTGCGATAGCGTCTTCTTTTTTAATGCCGCGTTGGCGACAGTAAAAAAGCTGTTCTTCATTGATTTTAGCAACTGATGCTTCATGCTCAACCTGGGCAGTTTTATTTTTTACTTCAAGTTTAGGGAAAGTATGAGAGCCACATTTATCTCCTAGCTGTAATGCGTCACATTGTGTGTAATTACGGGCATTTTGTGCTGATTTTAATACTTTAACTAAACCGCGATAGGTGTTTTGTCCATGTCCGGCCGATATACTTTTAGAGATGATGGTGCTTTTGGTGTTTTTTCCAATATGAATCATTTTTGAGCCGGTGTCAGCTTGCTGAAAATTATTGGTTAATGCTACGGAATAAAACTCACTTGACGAGTTATCTCCCCGTAAAATCGTGCTTGGATATTTCCAGGTGATTGCCGATCCAGTTTCTACTTGGGTCCAAGATATTTTTGAATTAACACCTCGGCATTCTCCCCGTTTCGTAACAAAATTATAAATTCCACCTTTGCCATTTTTATCACCAGGATACCAATTTTGTACGGTAGAGTATTTTATTTGTGCGTTATCAAGAGCGATTAATTCTACTACGGCGGCGTGTAGCTGGTGTTCATCGCGTACTGGGGCAGTACAGCCTTCTAGATAGCTGACATGACTGTCCTCATCTGCGATTATCAAGGTTCGTTCGAATTGACCGGTTTTTGCGGCGTTGATCCGAAAATAGGTCGAAAGTTCCATCGGGCAGCGCACCCCTTTGGGGATATAAACAAATGATCCATCACTGAATACAGCAGCATTCAATGCGGCAAAAAAATTATCATCGTGGGGGACGACTGTGCCCAGATATTTTTGGATGAGTTCAGGGTGCTTTTGGACCGCTTCAGAGAATGGGCAAAAAATGACTCCCACAGCTTGTAATTTTTCTTTGAAAGTCGTTGCTACAGAAACGCTATCAAAAACCGCATCAACAGCAACCCCAGCAAGTTTTGCGTGTTCGTGTAGAGGAATTCCTAATTTTTTGTAAGTTTCGATTAATTTTGGATCAACTTGGTCAAGAGTTTTTTGTTGGTCTGATGCTGATTTTGGTGCGGCGTAGTAAATTATATTTTGGTAGTTGATGTCAGTGTGTTTAATATGTGCCCAGTTTGGTTGCGACATTTTGTTCCATTTACGATATGCATTGAGACGCCAAGCAAGCATAAATTTCGGTTCATTTTTTTTGGCAGAAATTAAGCGAATAATGTCTTCGTTCAACCCAGGGGATAATTGTTCGCTTTCTATATCAGTTACGAATCCGTATTTATACTCTTGGTTTATTGCTGATTTTAGGTTTTTTTCTGACATTTGTGATGGTAGATCTTACGGGATTTTATCGATTGAATCTAGGGGTTACGCTTAGCGGACAATACAAAATTACTCTGGTTATGGCATCAAGGACCAAAACTTGGTGTTTCAGGATATGGTTCTTCGATGGCATCATCATCAGAGTTAGGTAGTTCTTTGATTTCTTCAGGTTTTCCTTCTTTGGTGGAGTTTAATTTAGGAAGGTTATTGAAGTTTATTTTTTCTTCGCCAGTTAACTGTGCTACTGTTATTCCAAAAAAATGAGATATTTTTTCAAGAACTTCCGTTAGCTTGGGAAGTTTATCAAAATCTATTTCTTGTTCGCCTATTAACTGCGCTATGTTGATTTCAAAAAAATTAGATATTTTTTCAAGGACATCCAGGCCCGGGCTTGCGTGTTCCTTTTTGGATAATCTGGATAAATGTGGTTGAGCTATTCCAGTTGCTCTACTTACGCCTCTAAAGCTTAAAGAATGGTGGCTTATTAATTTATCTAAATTTTCGCTTATTTTTTTTACCTTACCATTTTCCTTATTTTTTTCTGAGATGACGCTGAGATAATCTCTTTTTGTTAGCCTGGATAAGTGTGGTCCTGTTATTGCTTTGCTCAGATCCTCAAAGCTTAAAAAATGATGAGCCATCAATTTGTCTAAGTTTTCGCTTATTTTTTTTACTTCAATATTTTCCTTATTTTTCATATAAGTATTGTTTTTAAGAAAACATTATTCTTAAGGTTTTATTAAATAATTGACACCAAGATCAATATTTGATACTTTTAAGTACATCTTGACTTAAAAGTATCTTTATAAAAACCTACAACAAAGAATTCTATGCTGGAAATATTAACATGGAAAGAAGCTCGAGGGGAAGTAAAAAAAGCAAATTTTAAACTTGCTGATGCTATTGATGCATGTAATTTCAAAGAGGAAATTAAATTTTGCAAAATTGAATACCCCTTTGGTGCTCCTGTTTTTGACAAAGGAATCTTATTTGTTCCAAACAAAAACCGGCAATTTGTCCCAATTAGTGATCCAGCTATTCCTGACCAATATAGAGAATATCTTGGCTATGATTCGGTTCCTTTCGGAGTGGTTTTAAAAAACAGTATAAGTAATGCGCTTATAACAGAAGGTGAATTTACTGCTTTTGATGGTTTTTATCCTGGGCAAATTTTTGGGTTAAGAGAATTGTTTGATTCTAATTATTATCTGCTGAACCAAGAGTATTGGAGTTTGTATGCCGGGGCTAGAGCTATTTTTTCTACTACAGAAATTTCAAGCCAGGGAAAGTATAGGGTAATCAAAAGTAAATTTAATCTAAAATCAAGATCCCCGGAGTGTTTGAAAGATCATTTTTTCTTATTTCGAGAATTAATTAATCATCCTCATTTTTCATGCGATTGGACAACCACACTGCTTTTTTTTAGCAAGACAATAGCGGACAAGTTAATAGAAAAAAACGTATGGCCCGCGTTGCAGACTTTTTTATTAAAGCAGGTTTGGGAGCGGGCGAGTGGATGGCGTTTTGAAGTGGTTTCAAGGGGTGTTGGGAATAGGATAGTGAGCTTACTAAAACCTGGCGGTTTTACAAACTTCGGATATCAGGCAAAGCTTTTAAAGCATATTATTAAAATATCTTTGGGTTATATGCCCTGTTTTGTTTCCGATGATCAGGATGAAATCATGGCACCGTTAAGTTTATTAAAAGAAGTTTTAATAGATGAATACAAGGTTGATTTTTGTCCGACAATTATGGTGCCAGGATATATTTCTAAGGAAAGATACCATAGTGGTTATTATTCAATTAACGAGCCGTTTTTTATAGAGAATGCCCTTGTCGCAAATAAAGGTGAAGACACTCACAAAATAACGAGGGGCGTGCAAGATATATATAAATTTATTAAAAATGGAGTATTGAATGGTCAAACTCATGTTGGTAACAACACCACCCAAAACTTATTCAAAAAAATGAATCCACGGTTTTTTTGTTCGAGCTTTGATAGAAGTGGTTCTTTGTTGTTGTCTGATAGTCTTCCAGAGGAAGACCCGAGCTTGATTCGTTTTCCTAGTAAATACAGAGATGGCAGCCTACCGTTTGATAGTAATAGCTCTTTTTTTAAGAGTGTAATAAAGGTTGATGCCGGTGATCCTGTTCTGGGGAAAAATTGTTAAAAGAAAATTAATGGTCTTGAGTTTTATATGGAAAGTAAAAAAACAAAAACTGCTAAAAATATAGAGGGGGAGATTGCGCAGATTGGCTCGGCGATTAATCCTGTTCCTGTGTCTCTATTTGGTGGTGTTTGCCCAGTAGAAAATGATGGCTGTGATAGAAAAGAGCATTCATTAGGAACAGATGACTTGGGTTATGCGCGTCAGATAAAAAATAGTGGTGCGTGTTTGGGGGAAAAGACTATTCAGGAAATGATTCAACGTTTTTTGGTTGAAAAGAAAATGTCTAAAGAGAAGTTGGCTAAAAGTTTGGGAATAAAGACTCGAGACTTGGAGTTGCTTGTTTTGCGAAAAGCACTGTTAAAAACAATAACTAAAATTAATCTGCCTTTAATAAGGATGTATTGCAGGACCAAATGGGTCAAAAGCAATGGCTCTTGATTTTTATTGAGGGGATGGTGAAAAAGCTGTTATGTTTGTGTCGTATTAGGTATGATTTTAGTATTAACAACCCGGGCGATTTAGAGAATAAAGTCTAGTTATTTGTCCGTATTTTTTGATTACGATATGTTGAAGGATGGTAAATTGCAACTTTCTTGGTCTAGGTTTTATGAGCAATGCAAAGCCGACATTAGGTTGTGGTGTTATTTTGTATTATTCCAACAAATGTGCAGATTATATTTTATTTGTATTTTAGCCCATCATCTTGCCCCGGAAACCAGGTTTTCAACAATACTATATGCTATGCTTCACGGGTTGCGTTTTGATTCTTTATGGGCAACTTGTTGGCTGTTTATTTCCTTGGCATTTTTAACCATACCAAGTTTATTTATTGCTCGGATGTCTTATGGTTTAAAGCAAAAGTATAGGCAGTATTTGGGTGGTATTTTCACGGTTGTTACAACAATAATATACATCGCTAGCGTTGAGTACTTCCGTGAATACAAAAATATATTTAATCAATTTTTATTTGGTTGGTTCTATGATGATAAAATAGCGATTTTAAAAACTATTTATGCCGATCATCATGTTATTCCAAACTTTATCTTACTAGTGATGGTTTTGTTGTTATATGCTAAATATTCTGGATATTTTATCCATAATCCTCAGCGTACCCAATCATCAGGGTATTCTACTCGCTACAAAATCACGTTATCCATTGTGATTGTGCTATTTTACGTGGTTGGTTTTCGCGGTAGCATTGGTCATCGTCCAATTCAATTAAAAGACGCTGGTGTAACCACTGATGCATTTTTAAACAAGGCGATCGTCTCGCCATACAGCTCTTTAAAATACGCTATTGATGATTACCAAGACCTCAAACAATCTTGCCAAGAGGATGCCAATTTATCTGCCCATGATGTGCAAGCTATTGCGAAGAAGTTTTTTGATATAGAGCAGCAATACTCTACGCTCGCAAAATACATGGAAAAAACGACCCAAGGCTCGATATTTCCACGGCCAAAACACATTTTTATAATTGTTGGCGAGAGTTTAGATGCCTGGCCTTTGCAAGACAAATATCGCCAATTAAACTTAACTCCAAATCTGCACGAGATTGCAGCAAACGGTATATATTTTAAATACTTTTTGTCGTGCACATACGGCACCATGGAAACTTTGAATACCATAATGACCGGTATCCCAGATGCCGGATTGCGCGTCAATTACCAAAAAAGAGCAAGTTCCCCATATCCTACAACTCTGGCAACGCAATTTAAAAAATTAGGGTTTAAAACGCAATTTTTTTACGGTGGATATTTGTCATGGCAACGCGTGGGAGACTTCGCTAGTTCACAAGATTTTGCAGCAGTTTATGGGGCTGCGCATATTAAGAACTGGCAACAAACTAACGAATGGGGGGTGGACGATAGAACACTATTTGAGTTTGTTGCAAACACTATTCGGGGGGAAAAAACCCCAACTTTTAATGTCATCATGACGACCAGCAATCACCCTCCATTTTCTATCAATTTAGAACAAGAAGGATTTCCTAAAGAAAAAATACAAGAATTATTGTCTCAATATTCGCCGACAAACACCAATGTAAAGGAGTTGGGGCATATCTGGTATGCTGATAAAACAATAGGTGAGTTTGTTAAGAAAATCATTGCTATAGATAAAACCGCTTTATTTGCAATTACCGGCGATCATTATGGTAGGAGGCATATTTTGCCTAATCCCCCATCTTTTGACGCAACCGCCGTACCTTTGATTATCTATAGCGCCAAAATCAAGGAATATTGTGATCTACACCATTGTCAAACCGCAGATTTAACTGCCGGTAGCCATTTAGATTTAGCAGCAACTTTGATTGAATTAGTTGCACCCAAATGCTTTACTTACTACTCCCTGGGAGACAATTTGTTGGCTAAAAGAAAATTTAACTTGGGTATTGGAAAAGACAAAATCATTACTCCAGATTTTATTGCGGCTGTTTATAGCGCAGACATTATGTATTTTAAAAAATCAGAATATTCTGTAAAATATATTGACGCTTTAAAAGCGAGATTCAAGCAAGCGACATATATTGCAAGATACCTAATTCAAAATGGAGGCGTACTCGATGCAACAGACCAAACACATGAAGCTAGCAAATCATAGCAAACGGCTACTAAAAGCTTTTTATTATTCAGCATGTGGATTAAAAACCGCTTTCCAAGATCATATTGCATTCAAACAGGCCGCTTTTTTAACTATTATAGTAATTCCGCTGGCGTTAATTTTGGGGACAACTGCAGTTGAGAAAGTCATTTTAATCGGTAGCTGGTCTTTGGTTTTGTTTATGGAAATTATAAATTCAGCTATAGAGATGCTGGTTGATAGAATTAGCTTAGAAATTCATCCGCTATCAAAAAAGATCAAAGATATGAGCTCTGCAGCGGTATTGTTAGCTATCGTAAACGCCGTCATTGTCTGGACGATTATTTTAGTGGATAATTTTTGGTAAGTCTTTTGTCCCATCTTAAGAATCATTTCAAAAATATTTTTATAATCAATAGGTTTCGTTGAAAAATACTAAATCTGCTTTTTGTGGACGCCACCCCAGAAGGGCTGAATTTTACTACAGCAAAATGTAAAGTTAAGGTATGATCTGTCGGTAAAGATAAATCTATTGAGGAATTGTTATGCGTATTGAAGAAGATATTAAACTTGACTTTAAAGACGTGTTAATTCGACCAAAAAGAAGCACGTTACGCTCGCGTGTTGATGTCGATTTGGTGCGTGAATATAAGTTTTTGCACAGCGGGTATAAGTGGAGTGGTGTGCCTATTATCGCTTCTAACATGGATCATACCGGAACTTTTGCAATGGCTGAGGTTTTGGCGAAACACCAGATGCTAACTGCTATTAATAAATTTGCAACAACAAAAGAATGGCAGGATTTTAGCGCCAAATATCCAAATGATAGTAAATATGTTTTTGTAACAGAAGGTAGCGGCAATCACGATTTTCAAAATTTGTGTGCCGTAATGAAGGTGGTTGATTATCCTCTTATTTGTTTGGATATCGCTAATGGTTATTCGCAGCATTTTGTCGATGTTTTAAAGAAAGTACGTGAGACATTTCCGCAAAAAACCATCATGGCTGGGAATGTGGTGACCGGCGAGATGGCGGAGGAATTGCTTCTTTCGGGAGCTGATATTGTTAAGGTTGGCATTGGGCCGGGTTCGGTTTGTATTACCCGCAAAAAAACCGGTGTTGGTTATCCACAGTTATCTGCGATTATTGAATGTGCTGACGCGGCCCATGGGTTGCATGGCCATGTGTGCTCTGATGGCGGATGTACGGTTCCAGGTGACGTTGCCAAAGCATTCGCAGCTGGTGCGGATTTTGTAATGCTTGGAGGGATGTTTGCGGGTCATGATGAGTGTGCTGGAGAGATTTTTGAAGATAATGGTAAAAAGTATAAACGTTTTTATGGGATGAGCTCGACAGAAGCAATGACTAAATATAAAGGTGGTGTTGCCGATTATCGTTCGAGCGAGGGGAAATCAGTAAACGTCCCTTATCGTGGTGCAGTCGAAAATATGGTGCTCGATATTTTGGGTGGGTTGCGTTCAACCTGCACTTATGTTGGCGCCAGAAGATTAAAAGAGCTTTCAAAATGCGCAACATTTATTCGTGTGACGCAGCAACTTAATGAGGTTTATGCGCATCAGGAGCATGATGATTGGAGGTAGGCAGTTGCAAGTTGTGGTAAAACAATCCCGCAATTGTTTTATATGAAAGCACTTATTACCAATATTATTGTTGTCTATACAATGCTTTTATTGATTGCCTATTTTGTTTCTGATTACATGATTTTTCTTCCGCCCCGAGCCGGTTACAAAAATACTACGGATTTTTTAAGATTAACAACTTCTGATAGCGAGACTATTTTTGCTCTTTATCTTCCGAATAAAAATGCCAAATATACTATCCTTGTAAGTCATGGTAATGCTGAAGATATCGGTTACTTGTTACCATTTTTGCAGGCAATGCATGATCATGGTTTTGCGGTATTTGCTTATGATTATCATGGGTATGGCTTAAGTGGTGGTAAGCCAACCGAGCGTAATGCGTATTTGGATATAAATGCGGCTTACGATTATTTAACCAAAAATCTAAACATTATTCCAGAGAATATTGTTGTTTATGGGCATTCAGTTGGTGCTGCAGTTGCTCTGGATTTGGCGGTGCGTGAGCCGGTGGCCGCAGTAATTATGCAAGGAGCTTTTATTACCGCTTTTCGTGTAATGACTTATGTGCCAATAATTCCGTTTGACAAATTCGACAATCTTAAAAAAATTACGCAGCTTAAATGTCCGTTGCTAATGATTCACGGTACTGTTGATGGTGTTATTCCATTTTGGCACGGACGTAAACTTTATAATGCAGCGCAGGTACCAAAGCAGTTTTATCAAGTAAAAAACGCGGGACATAATGATGTGTTGATGGCCGCAGGTGAGGAGTATTGGCAGGTGATTGGTGATTTTATTAAGCAAGAGCTTACTACAGAGGGATTGCAAAAATGACAGAAAAAAAACCGATATTATTTAGTGGAGTGCAGCCATCGGGCAATTTAACTATTGGCAATTATATCGGTGCGCTTAAAAATTGGGTGGATTTGCAAACTAAATATAACTGTTTGTTTTCATTAGTGGATTTACACACGATTACAGTGCGCCAAGATCCAAAAGAGTTTCATCAGCACTGTTATGATGCGCTTGCTATCTATTTAGCCATTGGTCTTGATCCAGAGAAGAACACCATTTTTTTACAGTCGCACGTGCCTGCGCATTCACAACTTGCCTGGGTTTTAAATTGCCATGCTTATGTTGGCGAGCTTGGTCGTATGACACAATTTAAAGACAAATCTAAAAAAAACGAATCTAATATTAATGTTGGTCTGTTTACCTATCCAGTATTAATGGCAGCGGATATTTTGCTTTATCAGACCAATTTAGTGCCTGTTGGTGCTGATCAAAAGCAGCACGTGGAAATTGCACGTGATTTAGCATTGCGGTTTAATAATATTTATGGCAAGGTTTTTGCGGTGCCAGAAGCGTATCATCCGCCTTTGGGCGCGCGTATCATGTCGTTGCAAGAACCAACAAAAAAAATGTCCAAATCAGATGCTGATTCTAATGCCACCATTTTTTTACTTGATTCTCCGGATGTTATTTTAAATAAATTTAAGCGAGCGGTTACCGATTCTGGTAAAGATATTTGCCTTGATGTTACAAACAAGCCGGGTGTAACGAATTTATTGACTATTTGGTCAGTAGTTACCGGCAAATCAGTTGACCAGCTAGTTGTTGAAATGCAGGGTCAAGGTTATGGCAAATTGAAAAATGCGGTAGCTGAGAGTCTAATCGAGCTTTTGCGGCCAATGCAAAAGCGTTACCAAGAGCTGCGTAGCGATCAATCTTATTTAAATTCAGTTTTAAAACTTGGCGCCGAGCGAGCAGAAAAAATTGCCAGACCAACGCTTGAAAAAGCTTATGAGACAGTTGGGTTTGTTGTTAGGGGATAGGGTTGGTGCATTGATGATTGGTAGCCGCAGGCTTCAGCCTGCGTTGCCGAGATTGTGCCATAATCTTCGCAGGCTAAAGCCTGCGTCTACTGGTTAATAATGTTCGAAAAACGAAAAATCTAATGCAAAACACATATCTTTTTTACGACATCGAAACCTCAGGACTAAACAAATGTTTTGATCAAGTGCTGCAATTTGCGGCCATTCGTACTGATCTGGAGTTAAATGAACTTGAGCGCCACGAAGTTTTAATCAAACTAAATCCTGATACTATCCCTTCACCTCAGGCAATTCTTGTGCATCAGCTGACGCTCGAACAGCTGAAAACTGGGATTTGCGAATACGAGGCAATGCGCGAGATTCATCAGCTGTTTAATACGCCAGGGACCACTACTATTGGTTATAACACCCTGGGTTTTGATGATGAGTTCTTGCGGTTTTCATTTTATCGTAATTTACTGCCCCCTTATACCCATCAATATGCCAATGGTTGCAGTCGGATGGATTTGTATCCCATGACTGTAATGTATTACCTGTTCAAACCGGAGGATATCGTTTGGCCGAAGATTGCCGAGAAAAATACTTTAAAACTTGAGCACTTGAGCGCGCATAATGAGCTGGCAAATGGTAAGGCACATGATGCTATGACTGATGTTGAGGCGGCACTTGCACTGGCGCGATTACTTCGAAAGAAGGGGGAGATGTGGGAGTATTTGTGTGGGTGTTTTGATAAAAAAGTTGATTTAGAGCGTTTGGCAAAACTGCCCTTTTCTTTTAGGGTATATCGTCAGGCGTTAATAGTTGATGGCGGTTTTGGTGTGGACAAGTTTTATCAGTGTCCCGTGATCGGTTTAGGGATGCATAATCACTATAAAAATCAAAGTTTGTGGTTGCAATTAGATTCTCCACGTTTAGCAGACACTACCGCTGCAAGCATTCCTGAAACCACTTTTGTTTATCGAAAACGTTTTGGCGAACAACCGCTATTATTGCCGCTAACCAAGCGGTTTGATAAATATTTATCCGATGAGAGGCGTAAGTTAATAATTGATAACATAGGGTGGTTGCAAAAAAATACTCATATTTTTCAAGATGTTGTTCGTTATCACCAAGAATACAAATATCCCGAGGTCCCAAATCTTGATGCGGATGCAGCGCTTTATCAAAATGGATTTCTCAAAGATGTAGAGCAACTTATGTGCAGTCGTTTTCATGCGGTCGATTTGCGAGAAAAGATTGATTTGATTAAACGCTTTACCAACCCAAGTTTGCGCATTCAAGCAATAAGAGTTTTGGGTAGAAATTACCCTGAGGCGTTATCGGATGATTTGCGTAAAGAGTTCGATGAATATTTGGATAAAATAAGATCTAGTGAGGTGGTTGTGGATTATCGAAATGAAGCGCATCTTACACCAGAAGCGGTTTTAGCCGAAATTAAACAATTGCAACAGGCAGGAAATTTAAGTGTGGTGCAATTAAGTCTGCTTCAGGAGTTGGCTAAATATATTCAATTTTTATAATCTCCAGCTGCATTGGCCCTGTTGGAGTGGTGGCTTGAGCCAAATCACCAATTTTTTTGCCAACAAGGGAGCGGGCGATTGGCGAATTAATAGAAATCTTTCCTAGTTTAAAATCAGCCTCATCGTCACCGACTAATGTGTAAGTAGAATTGGCATCAGTGTCTATATTTGAAACATGAACTGTAGTGCCAAACACTACTATCCCATTTTGGGGTAGGCGAGAAACGTCAATAATATTGGCATTTGAAAGCTTGCCTTCAATGTCGCGAATTCGAGCTTCGATAAACCCTTGAGCTTCTTTAGCTGAATGATATTCAGCATTTTCACGTAGATCGCCATGCGCTCGAGCTTCGCCAATTGCTTTGGCGATGTGTGGACGATCAATGGTTTTTAATTTTTCTAGTTCTTGGCGCAAAGTATTTGCACCTTTAACGGTCATTGGAACTTTTTGCATAGAGGCATTATACTAGATTTAGTATTGCTTTGACAAAAAATCATTTGTTTAAAAAATAGAGTTAGAGGCGGGTATTTATTGGGCATGGTTTGTTAGGTATTATATATTCATAGATAGTGGTGAAAAAGCACTACTGTTTTATAGGGATTTCTGCTTCTTTCCATTCGAAAAGTTTTTTCAATTTTTCCCAGAAATCCTCGTCTAAAATAAATATGCTTATTACAAACAAAGCATCACCAGAAAGCATTATTAAAAACAGCCATATATGCTCGCGGGTGGTTTTGGGGTATCCAAAAAAAAGACTGACTTCAGCTATAAAGTAAGGTAAAAAACTTAAAAGCAGCAACGATACACCGGCGTAATGTCTAACTTTGCTTGCTATCGTTGACTGTAATATTGCTTTTAATTTCAATGTATTGCATATTTTGTATTTAATGGCGGATATAAATTCTTTGCCAAGGAGTGCGATGCTGGCGACAAATGCAATTTCAGAAGAGACAATGAATGCTCCCAATATCGTTAATAAACTTGTTTTTGGGATATGTAACGAAAACAGAACAGCACCGACGACATATGGGGCGAAGCTGTATAAAAAAAGGGCTATGCCTAAATAGTATTTCCAGTTTTTCTCAATAGTCACGGGTGTTCTTTTTTGACAGTTTTCCTATATTTTTCATTATATATCGAAAGTTGTTATAAACAAATATATTAGTTTCCATCTCATCTTTTAAATTGTCAAAAGGGTTGTGTCTGCCATCGTCTTTTCCCTTAATATGTGATAATGTCTAGCCACTTTTTATAACAATTTAGATAAGGAGATTTTATGGCAGAAATCTGTTCCGTGTCATCTCTTGGTAGAAAACGCCCCAGTATGCTTCGTTCTTGGAGCGTGGTGTTAACCGCAGCATTATTTTTCTTCTATATTTTTATTCAGATGCATCTATTCAATGCGATTAGCGGTGAACTCATGCAAGAGTTCCACTTTGACGCAGCACAGCTTGGGTATTTAGCCGCTTTTTATTTCTATGGCAATGTTTTATTTTTGTTTCCAGCTGGTATGTTGTTAGATAGGTTTTCAGTGCGCAATCTTTTATTAATAGCATTTGTGGTTACGGCTATTGCTTCTTGTGTCTTTTCCACAACTTCTACTTTTTGGATAATATGTACAGCTAGATTAGCAATTGGTGTAGCGGGTGCATTTGCCATGTTACCAGCAGTAAAATTAGCTTCACGTTGGTTTGAACCACGTCATATGGCTTTAGTAATCGGGGTGGTTGTAACCATGGCTATGCTTGGCGGTATGATAGCCCAAACTCCTTTGGCTTTGCTAACTCAAAGTCTTGGTTGGCGTCAAGCTATGCAAATAGTTAGTGTTTTTGGTGTCTTGCTTATAGTTGTTCAGTTTATAGTAGTAAGTGACGAACCAAAGGGTTTAGAAAAAACTGAAGTGACTGAGCATATTCAACTCGAACATATTGGTTTTTGGCGCTCTTTGGGTATGGCTATAGCAAATACGCAAAATTGGCTAAGCGGCCTTTATATCTCTTTGGTTAATCTACCTCTTTTTGTTTTTGGTACCTGGGGCACAACATATCTAACTCAAATACGTCATTTAACTCAAGTACAGGCCACTAACGCAACCTCCATGCTTTTTATTGGCATGGTGGTGGGATCACCATTGGCAGGAATGCTGTCTGATAAAATGGGATTGCGTAAATTACCGATGATTGTTGGCGTGTTATTAACACTGGTAGCATTGCTTATTATAATGTTTGCTCCAGATGTGCCCCTTTGGGCGGTGATAGCCCAGTTTTTCTTTATTGGGCTTGTTATGAGCGCACAGGTAATTGGTTATCCAGTAATTGCTGAAAGTAACTCACACACCATTACAGCTACAGCAACTGGTCTTGGTTCGGTTTTAATTATGGCAGGAGGTGTGCTAGTGCAAACTTATGGTTGGTTACTGAGCTTGTCTGGTAGCGTAACAGCAGTTGACAATGTTGTAACTTACTCGGTTGCCGATTTTACTCGGGCTAATAGCATGATGTTGGTCGGTTTAATAATCGCATTAATTGCCACATTGTTAGTTAAAGAAACTTATTGTAAGCAATTAAAATAGAAAAATTAAATTACTCCATCATTATTTTTCCTGGAGAAGCCATAAGGATATTCGTGTAATTGGTTTTTTATTTCGGTAGTCGCATGCTCAAGCCAGCGGCTACCGAATCCGTTCCCCGGCGTGTCAGGTTCATTAAATTAAAATCTCCGCAGGAGTGAAATAAGAAATCGCATGAATACCCGAGCAGATGCCGCAACAATTATTGATAAGGTGCTCTCGCAAAGAAAGTCTCTAGATTCAACTTTAGCCGTTTATTTACCAAAATACCCATCTTCTCTCGATCAAGCGTTATTACAAGAGTTAAGTTATGGCGCTTTGCGTTGGTATTATCGACTTGATGCTATTGCTAAACTACTATTGCATGACTCATCAAAAAAAGTTGATCCGTTAGTGTATGCAATTATATTGGTTGGACTTTATCAATTGTTGTATTTGCGCATTCCTCAGCATGCAACGCTTTCTGAAACCGTTGAAGCAGCGCGTGTGGTGCAAAAAAAATGGGCTACAGGTTTTGTTAATGCAACCTTGCGAAATTTTATACGTCGGCAGGAAGAAGTATTAAAACAAATTGAAGGTGATGTTGTTGCTCAATATTCTCATCCTGCTTGGCTAATAAAATTATTACAGCGGTCCTGGTTGCAAAAATGGCCAGGTATTTTGATGGCGAACAATGAATATCCTCCGATGCATTTGCGTGTAAATGAGCAAAAAATCTCAAGTGGCGAATATCTAAAAAAACTAGAAGTTGTTGATATTCAAGCAAAATTGGTTTCTGGTTTTGCTTCTGCAATCACCCTAGAAAAGCCATGCGATGTGTTTAAACTTCCTGGGTTTCAAGATGGTTTGGTTTCGGTACAAGATTTGGCAGCTCAGTATGCGGCTAGTTTATTAGAGTTAAAACCAGGGTTAAGGGTGCTAGATGCTTGCGCCGCTCCCGGCGGCAAAACGGCTCACATTTTAGAGACAGAGCCGGAGTTACAAGAGCTGGTTGCTGTTGATATTGAAGATGAGCGTTTAAAAAGAGTTAGAGACAATTTAAAACGCCTCCAGCTATCTGCAAAATGTATTTGCGGAGATGCCGCCAAACCGCAAAACTGGTGGGATGGCAAGAAATTCGATCGTATTTTATTGGATGCCCCGTGCTCAGGAACAGGCGTAATTCGACGCCATCCCGACATTAAAATCCTGCGCCAACCCCATGATATTAAACGCAATACAGCTCGCCAGCTTGAATTGCTAGAGGCATTATGGCCATTGCTGGTAGAGGGTGGAATATTGGTTTATGCCACTTGTTCAGTTTTGCCAGAAGAAAATTTTTTAGTGGTTAAAGAGTTTTTACAAAAGTATAATGACGCTAAAGAGAAAAGCATTGCTATGGAAGAGGGGGTGGTAGTTGTGCATGGCCGGCAGCTTTTTCCAACAGCCAATGGTGGTGATGGGTTTTATTATGCGGTAATAACAAAATAATTTTTATACCACTCGTAAATTAAATTGATGCTTCGTTGCTATTATTTCTTGCGATCCTCATTTACGTAAAAGTAAACTCCGGTCGTACGAAATAATGGCGCCTCGCCTGAATTTAATTTACGCGTGGTATAGTTCCACTAGATGCAACTTTGTATTTTGAAATACGATTGGTATATGCTAACCCCAGACGAAAAAAATGTTTTTCTTGCATTTGATTTCGGTACTAGAAATATCGGGGTTGCTGTTGGTCAAAAAATCACTAAAAGCGCAACCGCGCTTGCACCCTTGCGTGCCCAAAGAGGTATTCCGCGCTGGGAAGAAATCGATGCTTTAATAAAAAATTGGCAACCAGTTGCTTTGATAGTTGGTATGCCATACAAGTTTGATGGCAGTGATCTAAAGGTTACGAAGTTGGTAAAAAGATTTATTGAACAATTAAAAAAACGTTATCAAATGCCGGTGCACTCCAGCGAAGAACTATTAACTACTAAGGCCGCCCGCGAAGAAATTTTTGCTCGAGGTGGGTATAAAGCATTGCAAAACGAGTCCGTTGATAGTGTTGCTGCGAAAATTATCTTAGAAGAATGGATGGCATAGTTACTCCTTCCTTGTGACTAAGGATGATAGGTCAACGGTTTTGGCTAATCGATGGAAGCGTGCTAAAAACATCACGCCAGTGACAAAAAGACCAATCACGATTCCCCACCAGATACCCACCCCGCCGTAACCAAGCTTAAATGCTAAGAAATAGGCGCTGGGAAATGCAATTCCCCAAAAACCGAACATGCTAAGCAACATTAGAAAGTTAGAGTCTTTTAGTCCTCGCAAAGCGCCTGCACTGACTATACGAATACAGTCGGAGATAAGTAGTATCCCCACTATGGGGAAGAATTTTGTCGCTTCTAGCGCTACAGCTTTAAAGTCAGGCGAGTTGGCGTCTATATCTAAAGCTATCGCAGCTTGCGGAAAGATCAAATAAAAGATGCTAAATAAGGACAATAACGCCAAGCCAATTCCCATATTAACCGCCAAAGTTAAATGTAGTTTGTCGTTACAATTCTTACCAACTTCATTGCCGACACGTATACTAACACACTGGTGTAAGCCAAAAAGAATGACAAGAGCGAGCATTAGGTATTGATAAGAGATTTGGTACGCTGCTAAAACCGTAGTACCCAATGCTCCCATCATCATCGCGATAATGGCAAAAAATACCAGTTCGCTGCACCACATAAACCCCATGGGCAAACCGATGCGGATCATTTCAAACAAAAATTTACGTTCAATTACCCACCATTGTTTAAAAAGGGAATACTGTTTTAGTTGTTTAGAAAATAGAACATAGCAAATGCTATATATGGCCATTAATGAATATGCCACTGCCCAACCATAACCAATACCGGCAAGTCCCACTTTTGGCATGCCGAATTTGCCAAATAAGAAAGCATAAGAAAATAATATTCCTGTTGGTACCGATGAAACAGTCAATAGCATAACTAAACGGGTTTTTAGAATGCCGACTAAAAACTGTTCTATTACCACGAATACATTAAGCGGTAGCATTACCCAAATTAACGAGTAAAAAAATGGTTGAGCAGCGCGAATAACGGCTGGATCTTGCTTGGTCCAAACTAGAACTATTGGCGTTTTCCACATAATCAGCATCATGGGAACTGAAAGGATAATCGCTAAAACTAGACCTTGTTTAAAGCAGATGCTGACACCAACATTGTCTTTGGCGCCAAAGCTTTGGGCAACCATGACACTGATTGCGCAAAAAATTCCCATAAAGAAAACGATCACGGCGAGGTAAATACTCCAAACCAAAACATTTGCTGCTAAGTCTTCTTTGCCTAGATGCGCAACCATGATGGTTGCTATAAAACTGTTCAAAGCATAGATTATTTCAGTTGCAATTAGCGGTAATGCTAGTCTGGTCGAGTATTTAAATTCTGAAAGGATATTTGATAAATTGAAGATTGAGCGCATGCCATACCTCACGAAAAAATTCTAATTAGCCTCTGGGGCCGTCGAATAGAAATAAAGATAGTGAGTTATAGCGTTCTCATGGCGAAAATTGTAGCACAGTATTTTTTTTCTGCAAGGAGGGGAAATCTGGCGGAGAGGGTGGGATTTGAACCCACGCTTTTGGCCCATACTCCCTTAGCAGGGGAGCGCCTTCGGCCTCTCGGCCACCTCTCCAGTCTAGCTATTGGATAATACCAGATTTTTTGGTTGCGACTAGAAAATTTTTAATATTCAAATACCTTCCAATTTTTCAAACTGACCATTTAAAGCCACAAAGCGGTAGGGTAGGTGCTCATCTCTTCCTTTGGGGATTCCTTTGCGTTTTGTTTGCACGATTTTTTTAGGTTTATAACCGTAAGAAACAATACAAAATTTTTTGCGGTCAAACTGCTTCTTATCCCAATCCGTCACTTTTAAATTTAAAGCCTTACATAACAGAGCTTGAGCACAGCAGAGTTTTTCAACCGGACGCGGTTTAGTGGAGTTTTTCTGTGGATTCAAATTTTGCATTAGCCGTGCCATTTTTTCCGCATTGCGCGTTTGCATAAATGGGATTGCCGCCTTGATTAAAACAGCGTTGCCGTCTCCTTGACAGCTAATGTTTAATGAATCTCCCCCACGGGAATAGTACATGTAAATAGTTCCCGGTAGCATGAACATGGCTTGGCGCTTATGCGTGTACCCCAAAGAGGAATGGCTTGCCTTGTCGTTAATATAATAGGCCTCAGTTTCGGTAATAATGGCTTTAAGCCAGACCCCTTTGTATTTTATGCATAGCACTTAACATGGATGTCTTTGGGGTCGACTCCTGGAATATCTACCTTGGCAACAAATTTATCGGCTTCCTCGATAACGTCGACTTTTGGTTGCCAGTCGCTGGCTTCAACTGCGGGCATATCGAAACCAGGGTTGAGCATGCGGTTGAATTCCTTCTTTAGATCACCAAAAACCGGTACAAATGAAAATGGGCGTATTATATTAGGCATACTTTCCTCCTTGTGGTAAATTTGGTTATTAAAACAAAATATACTACTAAATTAGTATAATTTGCAGTTTGTAATTTTGTCAAATCGTAGGATATTTCAATATAATATTTCGTAATTATTGTTTCGCTAGGCGTTTAAATTTATTCCACGCGGCTTGCCGCGTGACAAAGCAATGGGGGATGGTAAAGGGTGAGAAGCGCAGCTCCCCCTCTTGACCGAGCCACGGGGTTCATACCCCGTGGCGAGTATAAATTTGATTTTTTGGTTTTATCCAGCGGTCTTTAAAATGTTTTTATAAAGAGTGTAATAAGGAGCATATTATGCAGCGTATTTTATTGATTGTTATAATTTTTTTGCTTGTAATGGGTGGTGTTTCTGCTAAGTTTTGGATGGGTGCTGGGAAAAAACAGGGGGCCTTATTGCCTCCTGATGGTTTTATAGTTGTTCCAGAGGATGAAACTTATGGTCCTGCACGTAATCTGTTTGTTGCCATGCTTGATAAAGCTAAACATACCATTGATCTGTCAATGTATCAGTTAAAAGACCAGGGTATGATCGATACTCTTGTACGGGCGCATCAAAGAGGGGTGCGTATCCGTATTGTTTCCGAAAAACATCCCTATAAACATTTATATAATAAAGAGAAAAACCTTCATGGTGGAGTAGAACAGTTAGAGAAGCTTGGTATTCCTGTCAAGGGATTGGCTCCAAGGTTTTCAAAAGGTAACCCTCAAGCTCAAGCCCACCATAAAATATTAATTGTCGACGATGATTGTGTGGTGGTAATGAGCGGTAATTGGGATGTCTCCACTTTAACAGCCACCAGGGATTTTGCTTTGATTATAAATAAAGATAAAGATCCTTTGGTTTTTCAAGAGATTAAACAGCTGTTTGAGTCTGATTGGCATAACAAATCTTTTGAGCCCAAAAATGAATCGTTGATTATTGGGCCAGGCCACCAAAGGGACCAGTTCATTAAGTTATTTTCCAAAGCGAAAAAATCAATAGAGATTTATCAACAGAGTTATAACGATGAGAAAATCGCACAAGCCTTGGAGGATATTTGCCGTAGGGGTGTAGATGTTAAATTGCTGATGATGCCGTTTCCATTTGGCGGACAAAAAGATGGGAACGCCGGTTTTCAGGATCGGTTAATCAAAGCCGGAGGAAAGGTTCATCTTGTTACGACGAGGTATATTCACGCTAAAGTCGTTATTATAGATGGTAAGATGGCTTATATTGGATCTTGTAATTTTTATCCTCCTTCCCTTGATATTAATCGAGAGGTTGGAGTGCTTACTGAAAATGCTAGTGTGATTAATCGGCTACGTGATGTGTTTAAAAAAGATTGGGCGCTTGGTAAACCAAAATAAGGACAAGATTTTTGGGGTTTAAATTTATTTCACGCGGCTTGCTGCGTGACAAGGCAATGTAAGAGGGGCAAGGGGGAGAGGCATGGCTTTCCCCCTTGATCGAGCTCTGAGTTCATACCTAGGGCAATTTTGACTATTAAGGAATAGTCACCACTGATCGGGGCTCTTTAACAGGACCTACATACCTGAAATCAACATATCCGCAAGGAAACCGCTGTTCTTCCTCAGAATTTTCTGGCGTATAGAATGAATTAATTGTTGATACTGTACCTGGGTTCAAATAGAAAACCTTTATAAATTTCATGCCGCTCATCAGTCGGTCTGATTTCTGATATAGGTTTAAATATGGGTCTACCTTGGGAATCTCGGGGATTTGGGGGTAATATGGGTTCCATAATGGCCATGGAGTTGCCAAGATTTTTTGGGCGCTGAAAAGGCTCAATGCAAAGCGACAAGAAATTAGTTTTCGTATATGAATGTTGGTTGCCCTTAACAAATAAAATATCTAATTTATCAGGGGTTATTTCTTTTAATAAAAAAGCCTTAAACTCATCATAATTTTCATCTTTATATTGTAAATATACAAATCGCTTTTTGGCGCCGTTGTACATAAATTTAATTTCGTGACAGAAGCTATTGATTTTTTTACTTCCAATGTGGTGCCTTGTAGTATATGCCTAATTCTGAACAACAGATTAGCGCATAAGCTATGAATTGTGGTTGAATAAATAATAGCCTCATCATAACCAGTGGGTTCTTGTAATATTAGATTGCCATTAGTCTCAGCAGCAACATACCAATTGTTTGGCAACTTGTTGTTTTTGTCCCTATAGTTATTTATGTCAGCAACCTCTCCAAACTCTTCAAGAGCAAAAGAATAAACGGTCTCTAAAGTTGGAAACAATAAAAACGGATAACAAATATCTGCTCCACTAGCTGGGTAATATAGGGTTTTAGGTTCAGTAGCGTCCGGATTCATTTCGGCATACTTTTGTTGTAATGCTGTCTTTGTTCTAAGAAAGGCCTCAAAAGAATAATAATGAAAATATTATTGATACAATTTTTGTGTTTTGCATAGTTTTATCCTTTAAGATTATAAAAAAACAGCCGCAAATAGCGGCTGGTTTTCCATTATGAATTTAAATTTAAGGACTAATTACCGGTGCCGGTAGCAAGCACTCCGACATCTTGCTCTTTAATTAAGCCGGGTGATAATAACTGTTGACCTTTTTCGGCTTGAATGCGTTGATAAATTTCTTCGCGATGAACAGATACATCTTTAGGTGCATCAATACCTAAGCGTGTTTGATTACCTTTAACACCAAGTACTGTAACTGTTACATTGTCTCCAATGATTAGAGTTTCTCCAATCCTTCTCGTCAGAATTAACATATTTTTTTCTCCATATTATTTTTATAAACCTCGTGTTCCCTCTTTATCATCAGGATCACTTATACTTCATCCTAGCACCCAAACATTAAGGAAATCTTAAGAGATTAAAAAAAATTTAAATATTTTTTAGCCCCCTAAAAGATTTCTTATGGTGCATCCTAACACTCGAACCTTAAGGAAATCTTAAGAGATTAAAAAAAGTTAAATATTTTTTATATTTTGGTTTTTACCCATGGAAGGACTGAATTTAGGGCTTTTTGAAGTCCAGCAACCTTAGTGCCCCCTCCTTGGGCCATGTCAGGTCTACCACCACCACTGCCATCAATTTGTTGGGTTATGTGTTGTAATAACTCGTTGGCTTTGATTTTATTGAGTAAATTTTGTGTTACCCCTACGACAAGTTGTACTTTATTATCGGTTTTTGAAGCAAGCACTATTACCGCTGATTGTAACTGTTGTTTTAGCGCATCTACCGATTGACGCAAGATTTTATCTTCTGCATGAGGAAGCTCAGCTGCTAAAATCTTAATATTATCAACAAGTACCGCTTTCTCTGCCAGTTCTTTTCTTTTTTCTATCAAAGACTTATTGCGGAAGTCCATCAACTCTTTTTCTTGAGCACGTTTTTCTGCCAAAATCTGCTGTAATCTACTTGTTATATGCTGTGAATCTATACCGGTACCCAAAAGGTTGCTTATATTTTTTGATTCAGCTTCTATTTCATTGACCCAATTAAGTGCGTTTTCTCCTGTGACCGCTTCAATGCGGCGAATACCAGCAGCGACACTGGTTTCTGTTACTATTTTGAATAAACCAATTTCTCCTGTGAAATTGACATGCGTGCCTCCGCAGAGCTCTTTGGAGAACTCTCCCATTTTTATTACACGTACTTTGTCGCCATATTTTTCGCCAAACAGAGCGATAGCGTTTTCACGTCGTGCTTCTTCAAGTGATTTAATTATAGTTCGTACTTCTAAATTAGCGCGTATTTGACTGTTTACTATTTGCTCTAGTTCACGCAATTCTTCCGAAGTTAAAGCGGCCAGATGGGCAAAATCCAAACGCAATTTTTGCGCATCAACCGATGAACCGCGTTGCGTAGCGTGCTCACCCAGAACCAAATGCAAACCAGCGTGTAGCATGTGGGCAGTGGAGTGATTTAATTTAATAGCTTGGCGGCGATCGGTATTGATTTCAGCAGTAACTGAATTGTTTGCTGAAAAAGTTCCTTTTGCCATTGTGCCGTAGTGCAGATGTAATGCTCCATATTTTTGGGTGTCTTGTACTATAAATGTACCTAGTTCAGAATAAATTTCACCAGTATCACCAATCTGACCGCCTGATTCTGCATAGAAAGGAGTTTTGTTTAGAACGACAATGCCTTCTTCGTTGGTGTTTAAATCTTTTATCGGCGTACCATCTGCTTTAAATAAACCGCGTATCTCACAAGTACAGCTATTTTGTGTGTATCCAACAAACTCAGTTTCCCCGTCTATTGCAAGCTTGAGCGTGCTGGTTGTGGTGAATTTATTAGCAGTGCGCGAAGTTTCGCGTTGTTTTTCCATAGCAGCTTCAAAGCCAGCTTGGTCTAAAGTTAAACCGCGTTGACGGGCAATTTCAGAAGTTAAAATCGCAGGAAATCCGTAAGTGTCATGGAGGGTGAAGATTACCGAACCAGGGATGGTTTTGTTTTTTAGCTTTTTGAGCTCTTCGTCTAAAATTTTCAAGCCACGATCCAGAGTGTCCAAAAATTTGATTTCTTCTTGTTCAATAATATTAGCAATTTGTTGCTGTTTTTTTTCTAGTTGCAGTTCTGGATAAACATTTCCTAATGTGCGCAGCAATGGATAGATAAATTGGAAGAAAAAGGGCTGATGTACCCCTAGATGATATAAATAATAAGCCGCGCGTCGAATAATGCTGCGTAGCACATATCCGGCTTGTTCATTGGATGGAATTATTCCTTCAGCAATTAAAAACACAGCGGCGCGAATGTGGTCGGCTATGACTCGAGAGGCGATTTTAGCTTCTTTTGATTCTAATATTTCAGCGCTGATGCCGAATTTATTGCTTAAAAACTTAGAAAATTCGCCATAAATATCTGCAAAGATGTCGATTTCATAATTATCGTGCACCCCTTGCATTACAGCAGCGATGCGTTCTAACCCCATGCCGGTATCAATTGAGGGTTTTGGTAATGGCGTTAAATTGCCGTTTGCATCACGTTCGAATTGCATAAAAACCAAATTCCAAATTTCAACATAGCGCTCACCTTCAAATTTGCCCCCCGGTGGATCACCAGGAAGCTGGTCGCCATGGTCATAAAAAATCTCACTGCAATATCCGCACGGGCCAGTTTCACCCATAGCCCAAAAATTATCTTTATCGCCGCAATGGCTCAAACCTTGCGCTTCAGTATTGGTTTTTTTGAATTCTTCCTGCCAAAGCTGTTCGGATTCGATGTCTTTTTCGTGAACAGTTATCCATAGTTTTTTGGGATCAATGCCGAGTTTTTTGGTCAAGAATTCCCAGGCGTAGTGGATTGCATCGCGTTTAAAGTAATCACCGAAGCTGAAATTGCCCAGCATTTCAAAAAAAGTGTGATGACGGTTGGTATAGCCAACGTTTTCAAGGTCGTTGTGCTTGCCGCCAGCTCGCATGCAGCGCTGCACCGTAACCACCCGAGTATCTTTGCGCTGTTCTTTGCCTAAAAAGACGTTTTTGAATTGCACCATGCCAGCATTGGTAAAAAGCAAGGTTGGGTCATCAGCAGGAATTAGTGAGCTGCTAGAAATCACAGCATGTCCATGATGTTGAAAATAATCTAAAAAAGCTTGGCGAATTTGGGAAGTAGTATATTTTTTCATATAAATATTTGGATTAAAAGGTAAGGTTAATTGGTTTTGTCGCTATTGCAAGCCTGGGCGAGACAATTCAATATCTAAGTTTCAAATTCAGATCTTAAAATTCTCCTTATTAGGTCAGTGTCAAATCCTTTGTGATACAAATATCGCATCTGTTTTGCTTGCTCAGACAAGTCGTTTGGGATTTTTTTACCAAACTTTTTGCAGCGCGCTTTTTCGGCCAATTCCGGCCACGCTGATTTATAGCCCAGTAGGAATCGTTCAATCAGTTCTTGTTCAACCCCGCGCTCGTATAATTCCATTTTGATGCGTATTGGCCCAAAACCCCGCTTGGTGCGCATTGCAATATAGCTTTCGGTAAAACGCTCGTTGCTTTGTAGCCCCTGTTTTTCTAGCTCGTGTATGGCCTTTATTACATCGTCAACCGCAAATCCCTTGGCGATTAATTTGCGTTGTAACTCAAGCTGTGTATGTTCACGTTGAGCGAGCAAGTTGAGTGCGCTATTGCGAATCTTTGTTAACATTAGGTCATGTCTCTAACGTCTACTATGCTCTAAAATCAAAGGGTTCTGCCTAGGCATGACGATTTTAGATACAGAACCCATAGGTGTTTTTACTCTTCTTCTTTGCTTGGTGCTTCCTTGTTTAGTAGTTTAGCGCGTATCAGCCCCTCAATTTCTGCCATGATGTCTTTGTGCCCTCTCAAGAACTCGCGGGCATTTTCTTTCCCTTGTCCGATATGCTTGCCTTGATAATCATACCAGGAGCCGGATTTCTCAACGAAGCCGTGGAGTACACCAAGTTCAATAACCTCACCCTCGCGAGAAATGCCTTGGTCGTAAATGATTTCAAACTCTGCATTTTTAAATGGTGGCGCAACTTTATTTTTTACTACTTTAACTCTCGTTTCGTTGCCAATTACTTCATCACCTTTCTTAATAGAGCCAATGCGGCGAATATCTAAGCGCACTGAGGCATAGAACTTCAAAGCGTTACCGCCAGTTGTGGTTTCAGGATTGCCAAACATGACTCCAATTTTCATGCGGATTTGGTTGATAAAAATCACCAAGGTGTTAGAGCGTTTAATATTGGCGGTTAGTTTGCGCAATGCTTGGGACATCAAACGTGCCTGTAAGCCCATGTGTTGGTCGCCCATTTCGCCTTCGATTTCTGCTTTAGGTGTTAAGGCCGCAACTGAATCGATAACAACCATGTCAACTGCGTTAGAACGGACTAACATATCCGCGATTTCTAAAGCTTGCTCCCCGTTATCTGGTTGAGAGATTAATAAATCATTGATGTTAACGCCCAATTTTTCGGCATAAGATGGGTCAAGAGCGTGTTCGGCGTCAATAAATGCCGCTGTGCCACCTAGTTTTTGACATTCTGCAATAACGTGCAGGGTCAAAGTGGTTTTTCCAGATGATTCTGGTCCATAAATCTCAACCACGCGCCCGCGAGGTAGGCCGCCAGTGCCTAAAGCAATGTCTAAGCCTAATGAACCAGTGGATACAACCTGAATGTCTTTTGTGGATTCATGCTCACCCAACAGCATAACCGAGCCTTTACCAAACTGTTTATCGATTTGAGATAGTGCTGCTGCTAATGCTTTTTTACGATTGTCATCCATAGAATTTTAGCCTCTTAAAGTTTATAGTATTATTATCACACAAAATCACACAAAGTAACTACCTGGTTTTTTACCCAAGCTTTTTGCCAACATCGTCGTCACGGTATGCCTTGATGTTTAGTAGTTCTGGAATTGTAAGAAACTTGTACCCCTCATCTTTTAGCGCTTTAATAATTATAGGTAGCGCCCCCACTGTTTTTTCACGATTACCGCCGCCATCGTGTAAACCAATTATTGCCCCTGGTTTTGCGTGTTTTATAACATAAGCAGCAATTCTTTCTGAGGTTTGGCGGGAACTATAATCATCAGTCATAACATTCCATGTGATTGTTGTAAAACCCAGCCGATCGACTATTTGTGTTGATTTATCAGAACAAGCGCCATATGGTGGCCGGAAAAAGGTCGGGTATTTTTGAATTGTTTTGTAAATCAAGTTGTTAGTTTTCTGTAATTCCGTCTCAATATCATCGCTTGATAAAGTGGTCAAATAGAAGTGGGAGTAGCTGTGATTGCTAATGATATTGCCATCTGTGTCTGCTTCTTTAATTACATCAGGGTGGCGTTGCGCATTTTTACCAATAACAAAAAATGTAGCCCTGATGTCATGTTGTTTTAAAATCTCTAATATTTCTCTGGTATGTTTGGGGTGCGGGCCGTCATCGAAGGTTAGTGCCACTACTTTTTTTGCGGTTTTAGCTTGTTCTATACCTTGGCAGATCTTCATGGCTCTGCCAGTTTTTTCTTTCACCGGACTCTCTTTTAAGCGCCACAAAATAGCTGCTTCAACTAAACTGTTTTTAGGAGCGATGGGGTCGGCAAAAGCCAAGTCAGAGGTATAAAACACCAAACTAATAAAGGCCCAAAAAAAGCATAATAATTTTTTATTTACAGAGATACTCATAGAAAGGGAATCTTACACAAAATATGGCGTTTTGCTAGGTGAAATTACGAAAAAATAATGGCAATCTTAGGATTGGTAGTGAGGCAGCATAGCGTGCGCGTCCAAGACGATGTTGTTTTAGGGTGCTATGAGTCAGGATGGCGAATGCAAGCCCACATGGAAGTGTATTTATGGCGTCCTTAAAATAACATCGTCGAGTGGCGCACAAAGCTGTGCGTAGGCATGATA